>JAIPBM010000013.1 GCA_021739695.1 Flavobacteriales bacterium
GTACTTGGATATGGATTTCCGACAAGATTATAGCCTCGGTTGAGTTCTGTTGTGCCTGTTCTGGTAAGACCAGTTTCGCTTTGGTTTCCCGTGTTGAACGAAGAACCATTGAATGTAGTAGTTCCTGTACTTCCCATCCGTGCAATGTAGCCCTGACCTGCTTCCAATGGAATGGCTCCGAAAGTGAGTTGAGGATAGGTCTGCGAGGACTCATCGTCAATCCAGAGCTTGTTGCCGCCTGCAATGTTGTAAGTGGCTGCCGTTGCATTAGGGATTGGACTGCTCACGTAGTAGAATACGCCATTTGGGGTGCCTCCTCCAGAACCAGTCAGGTATTGCTCCATCTGAAACGAACCTGCCCCAGAAATGGCGCCTGTGGTGATCAGTGAGCCGATGCCCGTTGCGTCCGCTTTTACGATGATGGTTCCTGCGTTGGCAGTTGTGCCACCCACCGTGAGTGCTTTCCCTGCATCAACGGTCAATGTTGCTCCGGTTTCTATGCTGATGTTGTTGCACATGGCTGGCGACCCTGGTCCCAACGTTACGTGGGGTTGGTTGCTCGGAGCTGATGGAATTGTGATATTATCACTTGCTGTCGGTATTTGGTCGGCACTCCAATTTGATGCTGTGTTCCAGTCTGTCGATGATGAGCCGTCCCATGTTCCAACAGAGGCTCCACACGTTATGGTCAGTGTGACTGTAGACATACAGAAAAAATCGTTCGGAGAAAATTGTGAGTGTCCATCAGCCATTGATATGGTCCATACGCCTGCCGCATTTTCACCATCAAAACCACTTAACGGCTCAACAGGTTTGGCCGTGGTCCATGAACTCCAATCCCCTGAAATAATGCTTGCTGCATCATCATCAAATAACACGGTGTGTGTAGGAACTGTGGTAAAAGACGACAGCGTATTTCCTAAACTCGGTTCAAAGTAATCCCACTTATCAAAAATCAGATCTACATTGGTTCCAGACGGAGATGTGATGCGCAAAGCAAGGTCTTCTTGCGTTGCATAAGGATCTCCAGCAGCGTTGCAATCAAGTGTACCACTTCCCATGTCAAGGGTGATTGAGATTTCAACTTCCGTCAATGAAGTGCATCCACCAAAGTCTCCACTTGTGAATGTGACGGTTCTTGATCCGCTCGAAGGTCCCGAGCTAACCGTTAAGGGTGTAGAATTGGTTTTGGAAACCTGAGCAATTGCGCTGTTAGTCGTTAGAGCCACTATAGCAGCGATAGCAAAGGCAAGACGGTTAGATTTTGACATCATGATTTTGGGATTGGTTTATACAGGATTTTGCTGTCTATGATATGATACAAAATTGAACATAGACTTCCGAATTCTATCTATGATTCTGTTTAATGTATACCAACTGTAGACGCTTGTAAATGGTCAGATTGGGTAATTTGGGGGCGTAGACCGATGGTCTATTCATGCCGTGTACAACATGCTTTTCAAAACCCGATGAACAATTCTATTGGTAAATATGTGACGCTAGCAGGTCTGTTCATTCTCTGCTCAATACGGATCAATGCTCAGCATAAAAGTGGTCTGACTTTAAAGGAGCGAGTAGATAGATTGAATGAACTGGCAGTTGAGCTTGCCAAAACCTCTCCTGAAAACGCCATGATATTCGGAGATAGCGCTAAAATTCTGGCCCGTCAAATTGACTATGCGGAAGGAATTGCGAATGCCAACCTCAACTTAGGAAACGCGCATACCAATGCAGATCGATATGATACCGCGTTCTACTTTCTGCGTGCTGCGCAACAGCAATTTGCCAAACTTCGCATGACTGAACGCATAGCAAAGGTTGATAACCAAATGGGGCTTACGTTTCAGCACAATGGCGTGTATGACAGTGCTGTATCCTATTTCAATAAGGCATTGGACCTATACACGTCTATTCGAGAACAACAAGGAATTGCCAGTGCATGCAATAATCTTGGAAATACCTATATGTTCAAGGGTCAGAACAAGCTGGCGCTCCAGTATTTGGAAAGAGCGTTGGCACTGAGAAGGAAGATCGGGAATGCTGACACCACATCGAGTTTTATGAATTTGGGCATCGTGCAAATGCAACTTGGTAACTTCCCAGCGTCTCTGAATCTATATCTGACAGCTCTAAATACATTTTCAGCCTTAAAAGACAGTTTCAATATCATTCAGGTACATTCTAACCTCGGCATCTTATATCAGAAAATGCTTGAGTATGATAAGGCTGAGGCGAGCTTTGAACTTGCGTTGGCCTATCAGGAAAAGATGGGGTTCAAACTCAGCGCTAATAAAACGCACAATAATCTTGGACAGCTGTTTTTCAGTGAGAACAGAGCGGAAGAGGGGTTTGAACATTTTCATAAGTCGCTCGACATTCTACAGGAAATAAAATCTGATCAGGACCTCTGGACACCACTGCTCAACATTGGATACTACCATCGGGAGTTAGGGAACTACGACAAGGCGATCGAATATCTTACGCAGGCTTTCATATCAAGTGAAAAAACGAAAAGCAGGGAGGGCAAATGTCTAACCACTATCCATCTTGCGTTGACCTATAAGGACCTTAACGATTTTGACAAGGCCACGTACTACTCTGAAAAGAGTCTAGAATTCGCAGATGTTGGTATTCCACCATCGACCAAAGAATATATACTGTACTCCATCCACGAGATCTATGACGCCAAAGGCAATTCTAAAAAAGCACTCGAATACTTCAAGGAGTACACTGCTCTAAAAGATAGTGTGCTCAATGAGCACAAATTGAATCAGCTTATTGAGCTTCAGACCCTCTACGGACTGAACCTGAAAGAAAAAGAAATAGAGCAGCTGCAACTTAAATCTGAACAAGCCGATCTGAGGTCAAATGTGCTTTGGGTTTCGTTGGTCTTAGTTTTGCTTCTTTCTGGGCTGACCGTGCTTTTGTTCAGGAGCAGACTCAAAATTCAAAATGCCAACAACCGCGTGCTGGAAGCAAACGCAAGTGTTTTGGCCAATCAGATCTTGCTTAAGTCTGAACTTTTAGAAGAGCTGAAGCAGAAAATGGAACAATTGAAATCTGCTGGTACAAAAGCAAGCAAATCACAGTTTTTCAACATCATCAGGTTGCTGGAAACAAGCATCAAATTTGAAGATGACTGGAGTACTTTCTCAAAGACTTTGAAAGAAGTTGACCCTAGTTTTTTTGACCGTTTAGGAAAAGAATTCCCCGATTTGACCAATAGTGAGATCCGACTGATCGCTTTGATTCGATTACGATTGACCAATAAAGAAATTTCCAACATTATTCACGTTGAGCCGAACAGCGTAAAGCAAAGTCGTTATCGGCTGAAGAAAAAACTTGGCCTTGCACTGAATCACGATCTGGCCAAGTTTATTTACGAATTTTAACACGCTCCTACTTCCACTACTTTAGAGGGTTCAGCTTTTTGATTACGGTTGCTTCAAGATTACCAGCTGGTCCGAAGTTCATTATCACCATGCTGATCTCATTGCCACTTTTTTGATCTGGGGTTTGAAGTATGTTGTTTCCATTTTCATATCGATGAATTTCAAGGTGTAGGCTGCAAGTGGTGCGTGATGCGGCATGCACCTACCGTGGCTAGTTAAATAAGTACGCGGTGTGCGCAGTCCCTTTTTCGGTTCCGACACGGATGATGTAAAAGCCAACGTTCATGTTCAATCCAATAGTGGGTCTAGTAGCTTTCAGGTTGAATCTGCAAAGGATGCGTCTAATCCTATTCATCATCTGAAGGTTTCCATTTGAGCTGTAAATCCTAGAGCCGACCTCCATCATATCTTACACCGACTGTCGATAAATCCTCGCTAATTCAATCACAGTACTTATGATTCTTGTCAATCCCAATAAAATTGTGATTCTAGTTTGATGACTTCTAAGTTTGAAATAGGTAAAGCACTAATGCATAGTTCGAAGTGAGGATGTCAAATCTATCTAAAGCCTAGAAATTTGTCCGCTTGGTTCCACCACACACTAGGCTGGTCTGGGACCGGCCTTTGGGATATTTGCGAAACCCTGCTATGAAGCAATTTATCTCAAGCAAGTTCTTTCAGGCGAGCATGCATTCCGATTTATTTGTTCAATTCAGTACTTTGAGAAAAAACCGCTAAAACCCTTTTCACAGTTGTCAAATGTTTCAGAGACTGCTGAAATTGGCATTTAGACCTAAAGATCCTCCTACATAGTAATTTCGGCTCTTCAGAAGAAAACAGTTTGTCCATTCATTTTGGCAGTACGTCTATTTGATGAGGCAGTACTGGTTTTGAACTGGATTTTTGAGCCGATATGTGGAAATCGGAACAAATATCTAGGGCCATTTGTATTGCTGTATTGCTTTCCATAGCGACAAGTTGCGCAATGGGTCAAGAACGACAAACGTGGTCGTTGAAGGATTGCATCACCCATGCCCTTCAGCACAACATCAGCGTAAAGGATGCCGAACTGGCGCAAGATGCTTCCGAAATCGACCTGAAACAATCCAAATGGCAGCGGATGCCGAACTTATCAGGTAGTGCCTCTCAAAGCCTTACTAACGGAAATAGCATTGACCCGATAACGAGCGATTACGTGACCAAACAGATTCACTCAACAAGTGTCGGACTTAGTTCTCAATTAACGCTCTATCAAGGGAGCAAGCTTGCTAACCAGATCAAACAGAATAAGTTGCTACTTGAACAGAACTCATTCTACGTTCAAGAGGCCAAGAACAGCATTATACTTAGCATAACGGAAGCCTTTGTGCAGGCTATGTACAATTGGGAAAGCATTGGAATTGCCCAAGATGCTCTTGCTATTTCGGAAAAGCAGCTTGAGAGCGCTAGAATCCGATATGAGGCAGGCGCAACGGCTTCAAAGGATTTTGTTGATGCACAATCGCAACTGGCAACTTCAAAATACAACCTGATAAACGCCAGGAACAATTACGAAATGCAAATACTGACCCTCAAGCAATTGTTGGAGTTGGAGCCCGGAACGCCATTTGAAATTGCAGATGCTGATCTTGAAAACACCGAAGTGGCACTTATACCTAAAGTGATAGACGTTTATCAGAAGGCGTTGGGAAGCAGGCCAGAGATCCGATCGTCTGAGGTGAATATTGCAGTCAACGAAAAAGGATTGGCAATCGCAAAGGGATCGTATCTGCCAACCCTCGCGCTTTCGGGAAGTTTGGGAACTGGCTATACCAGCACACAGAATCTGAGTTTCATCGATCAGTTCGATTTCAATTTCAATCAACGGGCAACAGTTTCTCTCAGCGTTCCGATCTATAATCGTCACAACACAAAATATCAGGTGCAAACCGCAAAAGTCAACATTGAACGGGCCAAACTGAAAAAGGCAACGGCCGAGAAAGCCCTTTTCAGAAACGTAGAGACTGCTTGGCAGAATGCCACAGCATCACAAGAAAAACTGATCGCTGCAAAAGCAGCCCTTGTAGCTGCCAAGGCTGCTTACGACCTCTCAAAAAAACAGCAGGAACTGGGTTCACTCAGCACCTTCGATCTTGGCGTTGCGCAGAATACGTACACCAATGCCGAACAAAATGTGGTACAGGCCAAATACCTGACCATTCTATACACGCAACTACTCGATTTCTATCAGAATCAACAATAGACCATTCTCACAATGAACTACAGGATACTTAGAATTGTAATCGGCAGCATCGCGATTATCGCAGCTGTCATTTTCTGCTACTTCTATTTCTCGGACAGTGCGGCAAACGAAGTTCAAGTGGAAACTCTTGTGGTGGAAAAAGGAAGTGTGGCCAAGGTTGTTACCGCAACGGGAACCGTGCAGCCGATCACACAAGTGGAAGTAGGAACGCAGGTATCAGGAGTTGTGGAGAAGATTTATGTTGACTTCAACAGCCAAGTAAAGGCCGGGCAACTATTGGCAGAATTAGATAAGGTGAACTTGGAGGCTGCACTTCTTCAGTCTCAGGCCAGCTATGACAATATCGTGAACGAACGCAACTATCTGCAAGGCATCCACGACCGCCAGAAAACACTCTACGACCGCCAATTGCTCAGTCAGTCCGACTACGACCAAGCGCTATATAATCTGAACAATGCCAAAAGCTCAGTCATACAGCGCGAGTCTGATCTTCAAAGGGCAAAAACAAACTTGGGATATGCAAAGATATATTCGCCCATTTCAGGCGTTGTGCTCTCCAAGAATGTGGATGAGGGACAAACCGTTGCGGCAAGTTACAGCACTCCTACCTTGTTCACCATTGCGCAAGACCTCAAACAGATGCAGGTAGAGGCAGATGTGGATGAGGCCGACATAGGCCAGGTGATTGAGGGTCAACGTGTGAGTTTTACGGTTGATGCCTACCAAGGAGAAGAATTTACTGGAAAGGTGACTCAGGTGAGATTGAATCCGACCACCACTTCGAACGTGGTCACCTACACGGTGGTGATACGGGCTGAAAATCCAGAATTGAAATTAAAACCGGGACTTACGGCTGTCGTTTCCATCTACACCCTTGAACTGAACGACATTTTGACCATTCAATCCAAGGTGGTCAATTTTCAGCCCGATATAGACTTGATTGTGCAGTACCGCAATCAACACGGAATTGTATCCGAGATGCCTGATAAGATTCCCCCACTGGGAAAAGATGGCAAGAAACCGGAGGGAATGCCTGAAGGATTTTTCCCGATGGGAAAAACGAGCAAAAGGCCAGACGGGAAAATGCCCGAAGGGTTCCCTCCCTTGCCAAACGGTAGTAAGATGGTGTGGAAGCTTGAGAATGGAGACATTAGGCCAAGCCCTGTCACGCTTGGGGCAAGCGATGGCATAAACGTAGAAATTCTTTCGGGTTTACTGGAAGGAGATACGGTTATTTTCAGCATGAAATCCATCAGCAACGAAGCCTCAGGACCAGCAGGCCCTGATGCCGCCAGCAGTCCGTTCGTGCCGAAGATGCCAGGTGGAAAACGCAAATAGCATGGTAAAGACCATCGTTCAAATAGAAGACCTACGAAGGTCATTTGTCATGGGCAATGAGACCGTTCATGCGTTGAAAGGAGTTTCCCTCCGCATTGAAGAAGGGGAATTCGTTACCATAATGGGTTCGAGCGGTTCTGGAAAAAGCACATTGCTCAATATTCTTGGATGCCTGGACAAGCCGACATCAGGGAGTTACCTGATTGATGGCATGCCAATGAACGAGCAGAGCAAGAATCAATTGGCCGAGATCAGGAACAAAAAACTGGGTTTCATCTTTCAGTCTTACAACCTACTTCCGCGCACCACGGCTATAGAAAATGTTGAACTTCCGTTGTTCTACAACAGTTCTATAAGCAGTTCAGAGCGAAGAAAAAGAGCCATCGATGCATTGGAAAGTGTTGGACTTTCGGATAGATTGGACCACACGCCAGCCCAACTTTCGGGCGGACAGCAACAGCGTGTGGCAATTGCCCGTTCATTGGTAAATGACCCAGTGGTCATATTTGCCGATGAAGCAACGGGGAATCTTGACACGCGCACTTCGTACGAGATCATGGCACTATTCCAAGATCTTAATAAACGTGGGAAGACCATCATTTTTGTCACTCACGAACCTGATATTGCCGCATTTAGCAAGCGCACCATCGTGCTCAAAGATGGCCACATCATTAAAGATGAGCTCAATCCGAAAATCCTCGTGGCGGCAGAATCCTTGGCATCAATGCCTATAGACGAAGACTGATATGCGTGTACTCAACCTGCTGAAAATAGCTTTCAAGGCCATCCTGCTGAATAAGGTCCGATCATTGCTCACCATGCTGGGCATTATCATTGGTGTGGCATCTGTCATTGCCATGTTGGCTATCGGAGAAGGCTCCAAGGCCAGCATCCGTTCGCAGATTTCGAGCATGGGTTCAAACATGATAACCATCAGAGCAGGAGCAGATATGCGCGGTGGTGTACGAATGAGTGGCAGTGATATGCAATCGTTGACCTTATCAGACCTAAAACTCATTGAAGAGGAGGCCACCTTGATTAGCTCCATCTCTCCGCAGGTTTCGGGAAACGGACAGGCCATCAGAGGGGCAAACAACTGGCCAACATCCATCTATGGCGTCTCGACTGAATACGTGACCATCAAGACCTTGGAAATGACAGATGGAAATATGTTCACAGACAAAGAAGTGCAATCTGCCGCCAAAGTGGCCGTCATTGGACAAACGGTGAGGGAAAACCTGTTTTCGGATGGAGAAGATCCGGTTGGGCAGACCATCCGTTACGGCAACATTCCATTTAGGATTATTGGCGTATTGAGCCCAAAGGGCGAGAACACATTCGGACAGGATCAAGACGATGTGATTCTTGCGCCTTACACCGCAGTTCAAAAACGCATTCTTGCAATCGATTATCTACACTCCATTTTGGCATCGGCCAAAAGCGAAGAAGATGCACCCGCAGCAGTTGAAGAAGTGAGCGAGATTCTTCGGAAATCTCACAAACTGTCAGATTATGATGCAGATGACTTCAACGTCATGTCAATGGAAGAACTCATTGCCACATTCAGTTCAACCACTGAAATGCTGACCGTTCTGTTGGTGGCCATTGCGGGTATTTCACTTCTCATTGGTGGAATCGGAATTATGAATATCATGTACGTTTCGGTCAAAGAACGTACGCGGGAGATCGGTCTGAGATTGGCCGTTGGTGGAAAAGAAACGGACATTCTGATGCAGTTTCTTATCGAGGCCGTGATGATAAGTATAACAGGCGGGGTTTTAGGTGTCATTATAGGTCTTGGCGCAACATTCGCGATTGAGAACATCTTGAATTGGCCCATAGTTGTAACTGCGAATTCCATCATCATTTCGTTTACAGTTTGCGCCATCACAGGTATTTTTTTCGGTTGGTACCCCGCTAGAAAAGCATCTTCACTGGATCCTATAGTAGCTTTACGATATGAGTAAACATGTGATCTCCAAAAAACAATACGGCACAATTCTGCTTCACCTCATGGTATGGGGCGTGCTGTTTGCCCTTCCTTATTTCATAGCGATTGGTAATGATAGGATGATGGACAGTTTCTTGAAACGTTCTTGGACCCCATTGGTTTTCTATGCCGTCCTGTTCTACTCCAACTACCTGTATTTGCTGGACGAATTCCTGTTTCGGAAAAAGACATACCTGTATATTCTTATCAATGCAGGGCTCATCCTACTGGCGATCTTCTTGGATGAACAACTGAAACCCTATTCCTTCAGCAACGAAATGCCGATGCGGCCCATGGGCGATGGAGATGGCCCAAGACCGCCCTTTCGAATGTTCATACTTTTGGATGTCATACGGTTCGGTGTTCCTGTTCTCGTGTCCGTTGCCGCCAAAACCACCTCCCGTTGGATGAAGCTGGAAACAGAACGGATGGACACGGAAAACTCCAAACTGCAATCGGACCTGCAGAACCTACGCTATCAGATACAACCCCACTTTTTCTTCAACTCGCTCAATAACATCTATTCGCTGGTGGATATATCTCCGGAAGACGCAAAAAAAACCATTCACACCTTGGGTAAATTGATGCGGTACCTCTTATATGATACAGACACGGAAACCGTTGGACTCAATCAGGAAATTGATTTTTTGACCAAATATGTGGAACTGATGAAACTGCGGTCATCAGAAAAGACCACCATTCAGTACACTTTTCCAACGGGGCATCATGATGTTCAAATTGCGCCACTACTGTTCATTTCTCTTGTTGAAAATGCCTTCAAACATGGAGTTTCGGCCAATCAGCCATCGCTCATTTCGTTCGTGATGAAAGTGGACAATGATCAACTTGTTTTCACTTCTATCAATAGTAATTTTCCAAAAGAAACCAGCGATAAGAGCGGTTCGGGAATTGGGCTTCATAACCTGAGACAACGACTTCAACTCCTTTATCCAAATAGGAACGAACTCAACACAAAACAGGAGCAAGATACCTTCATGGCCACACTTAAGATCAATCTAGTATAATGTCAGCCACAACCGTTTCGTGCCTTATTGTTGATGACGAGCCAATGGCGCTTAGCCTAGTGGAGAGCTATGTAAGCAAAACGCCATTTCTTGAATTGAAAGGCAAATGCAGCAGCGCGTTAGAGGTTCTGGATTATTTAAACAAGGAACAAGTTGACCTGCTTTTTCTTGACATTCAAATGCCTGATCTCACAGGTATCGAGCTGTCCCAAACGCTTAAGGACAGAAAAACACGCGTCATTTTCACCACCGCATTCGACAAGTATGCCATCGAAGGATTTAAAGTGGACGCGATCGATTACCTACTGAAGCCATTCGATTATCCTGAGTTTCTCATGGCGGCAAACAAGGCCAAAGACTGGTTTTCGCTCGTTCAATCAAATGCAAGCACCGGCTCAGGCAACGGGAAAGAATTCCTGTTTGTCCGCTCTGAATACAAACAGGTAAAGATCAATCTGAATGACGTACTCTATTTTGAAGGCCTGAAGGATTACATCAAAATATGGTTGAAGGACAATCCAAAACCAGTTCTGACTTTGATGAGTTTTAAATCGCTTCAACAGGAACTACCTTCAAGTCGGTTCATGCGCGTGCACCGTTCGTTCATGATTTCTCTTGATAAGATTGATGAGATTGAACGCAGCCAGGTCATCATTGGGAAGACCCGAATTACAGTTTCCGACCAATACAAGGATGAATTTCTGAAACACATATCAGGCAATTCGTTAGAGTAACTGGCGCTTGCTTTCTGCACATATAGAAAACGACAGAATTGCAATATGGAGAATAGCTCCATTCTTCTATAGAAAAGCCCAGATCGTCTATTTCAGTTCTTATCTGAGCATGGGACAACCACTTTCGCACTCCCTAAAATTCGGGCTGAATGCGGCAAAAGCTTTTTCATGTGCTTACCATTGCTTTACTGCTATTTGCTGCTGGCACTTCAGTAGCTCAGGAAACTGAGCCCGTCAAGGTCAAGGAATACTATTGGGTAACGCCACTTACCAAGGTCTTTTCAGACCTAATAAACAAATACCACCTAAAGGTTGAATACGACTCGGCTGAAGTTGCCAGCGTTAAGCTGAACTATGACTTCGGAGGTACTAGTCCGGATTTGGTTTTCGCCATCATCGTTCGTGAAAATCCAGAACTCGACTTTATCAAAGACGAAGATGCCGTTTACCACGTGTTCAGAAAGAGTACGGAAAAGCCCGAAGGTGCTGGTCATCAGAACATCCGGTTCAAAGGCGCAGCAGAAAAGACCAATATGAACGTTTCGGGCATTGTAAAGGACAAGAACACAGGCGAATCCCTGCCGTTCGCAACCGTCATAATCCGTGGCACGACCATCGGAACGACCACCAATCAGGATGGCTACTTCACCATATTCAAGGTGCCAACGGACACATCTGCCCTCATTGCCAATTACATGGGCTATGAGAACACCATTTTCTTCCTTAGGCCCAAAATGCCGTTGGACAGGATTTCCATAGAAATGGAACCGGCTGCCAACGAACTACAGGAAGTACAGATCATTGAGGAGCGCGAAGACATGCTCGAAGTGGACCGTGAGGAGATAAGCGTGATGAAAATGTCACCTCGGATAACAGCCGTCCTTCCGAATATCGGTGAGAATGATGTGCTGCGTTCGTTTCAACTGCTTCCTGGGGTGAGTGGCACTAACGAAAGTTCTTCGGGACTTTATGTTCGTGGAGGAACACCAGATCAGAACCTTATTCTCTATGACGGTTTCACGGTCTATCACGTTGACCACCTTTTTGGCATGTTCAGTGCTTTCAACGCCAATGCGATCAAGGATGTGAAACTCTACAAAGGGGGCTTCGACACTCAGTTCGGTGGACGTATATCCAGCGTCATGGAGATCGTGGGAAAAGACGGCAACGATAAAAAGTTCAATGTCGGAGGATCCCTAAGCCTCATGAGCTTCAACGCGTTCATCGAATTCCCATTAGGAAAGAAGATCAATTTCCTGGCCGCAGCACGTAAATCGTGGCGAAGCCCCATCTATAATGCCATTTTCAATCAGTTCAATGAGGCGGAGGATGACCAACAGACGACCCAGCCGAGCGGCCTGCCCGCAGGGGGTCCGCCAGGTGGCGGTCCTGGTGGAAGAGTTCAGCAGGACGCAGAACCCAAATCCTACTTCTATGACGTGAATGCCAAATTGAGCTACAAACCGAGCGAAAAGGACATCATCACGCTAAGCTTCTTTAACGGGTCAGATGATCTCGACAACTCGCGAGAAAACAACTTTTCGTTTGGAGGAAGTAGCATCGGTGGAGGTACCACCGACAAGACCACGTGGGGCAACTGGGGTTCAAGCCTCAACTGGAGCAGAAAATGGAGTGAGAAGCTATACAGCAACAACATGGCTTCCTATTCTCAATATTATAGCCTAAAGGACCAACTGAGCGAATTCACAAGGACCGACACGTCCGGAGAAGAGACCACCAACAAGAGGGGATCCATTGAAGACAACGACCTGCATGATATAACCTTCAAGTCTGATTGGGAATGGAAGGTGACAAATCATCACCAGTTTGAAATGGGTGTTCAGGGCACATACCTCAACGTGCTGTATGACTATGCGATCAATGACACCATCACCGTTCAGGACAGAAACGACAAGGAAGGAGTTGCAGGACTCTACATTCAGGACCGCATCAAATTCTTCAAGAACAGGGTAACGGTTGTTGCCGGGGCGCGGGTGGATTACTACAGCGGCACCGACAATCTTTATCCTCAACCGCGCGCTTCGTTCTTATACAACATAACTCCTAAACTGGCACTCAAGGGAGCTTGGGGCCTTTACTATCAATACGCGAATCGCATCATCAGAAGTGACCTTTCCAGCGGAAGTCGCGATTTCTGGGTGCTTGCCAATGATGTGAACATTCCCGTGGCCTCATCCTATCACTACATTTTGGGTGCAAGTTATGAGACCAAGGGTTTCCTGTTCGATGTTGAAGCCTACTACAAGACGATGAAGGGACTTTCAGAATACACCCTTCAGTTCACACCCTCGTTCACCAATGTCAATTTCGATGAATATTTCTACACAGGTACGGGCAAAGCGGCCGGAATCGATTTTCTGATCCAAAAGAAATATGGCAAATACACTGGCTGGATCGGTTATTCCATCAGCCGCACACTCTACAACTTTGACATTTATGGTGAACAGAGCTTTTACGCATCTCACGATGTCACCAACGAACTGAAGTTGGTCAACAGCTATAAATGGCGTAAGTGGACATTCTCGGCCACATGGGTCTATGGAACGGGCAAACCGTACACACCTGCTCTTGGTGGTTACTCGCTTGAACTTCTGAATGGAACAACATCAGACTACATTGATGTCGGGAACAAGAACTCCCAACGTCTCCCTGACTACCATCGGCTCGACATCGCCATCAACTGGGCGTACAAACTGGGCGATATTGGAAAAGGCACGATCGGATTCTCGCTTTTCAACGTGTATAACCGCTCGAACGTATGGTACAAGGAATATTCGGTAGTTGACGGTACTGTCATAGAGACCGATGTAAACTCATTGGGAATTCTCCCGAACCTAACCCTTTCATTTCAACTTCGATGAAACAGATATTCCATTTGTTTCCCATTTGCGTCATGTTTCTGCTGCTTTCAAGTTCGGGATGCACCAAGTTGGAACTGGCCGATGCAAAAACAGCTGACAAGGCGGTTGTCAACGCCTTCATATATCCGGGAAACGAGTTTGCGGTCAAGCTTTCGCGGCTCATTCCATTTGTTGAAGAAACCGAGGACACCATTTATACCCTCGACTCTGTGGATGTCTTCCTATTCATAAATGGAGTTACCCACCAACTTACTGCCGTGGCCGACAGTTCGGGTCAATATGAACTTTCAGACACAGGCATCGCTGTTGCAGAGGGTGACGAACTTAAACTCCTCTTTACGTACAACGGATTGGAAATTACAGCTTCGTCAACTGTTCCCGCCAAACCTGCAAATGCTTACCTCTCCACCACATCCTACACCGTGGCAACCGGATTTGGAGCAATTGACACAGACCCGCTCTCGGTCTATTGGGACAATCCGGTCGGGTCTTACTATCTGGTTATTTCTGAATATATGGGAACCAGTTATGAAATGCTGAATGAATTTCCCGAAGAAGTGGAATTCACGGATGAAGAACTGGAAGCAATGCGTAAGACATCAAGTCAACCGCTGGCCACCAGCAGCTATGACATTCGAAGATTCACATTCTCAGGATCTCACCGCATTATCATCTACCACCTCAGCGAAGAGTACGTCAAGCTGATCGAATCAGGCGGTAGCAGTTCGATCACAATTACAGAACCATACACCAATGTGAACAATGGTCTGGGAATTTTTACCGCCATAAACACGGACACCCTTTGGCTTCAAGTACACTCATAGAATGAACCGAACAATCAGATTGACCAGCCTTCTTCTTGGCATTTCCCTTTTGGCAACTAGTTGTGCCAAGTTGCTTGTTTACAACAGCAGACCGAAAACCGAAGCTGCAGAATCGGAACGGCACGGTTTTTACGATTCCAAGAGTAAATTGGTTTACTCCCTTGAACATGATGCTCAGAACATCTATCTGCACGCATACACCTCAGAGCAGCTGACACAAATGAAACTGATGAACGCAGGTTTAACCATCTGGCTCGACCCAAATGGAAAGAAGAATGAGACAATTGGAATCGAGTACCCTTTAAAGCGTGACGGGCAACAAATGGACAACTCTACTATGCCCCGTGATGAAAGGTCAAGCCTCGATGCATATCCAAAGCAGCAGGAAATGTCTCTGCGCATGTTCCATCAGTTTCAGAAGACCAACTCTAATAACACTGCAGTCATAGGCATCGGAGTAGAAGGTAAAATGCCCCTTCACCGCAGCCAATTGGAAGCCATGGGGATAGATGTACATCTTGAAATGGATACGCTAAACACCCTGCATTATTATCTCACTTTACCCAGAAAGCTTGTTTTCAACGCAGAAAATCCCGATAACGGAGAATTGTCAATCGGATTGATAAGCGGAGCCTTGGAAATGCCAAGCCGCCTAGAAGGAGGTATGCCCAATGGAGGTGGACCACCTGGTGGTGGCGGTGGTATGCCCGGTGGTGGAATGGGCGGTGTCGGAATGAATGGCGGTATGGTTGGTGGCGGCATGTCTGGAGGAGGAGGCATGCCGGGTGGCGGCATGGGGGGTGGGCCTCCGGGTGGAGGTGGCCCCCCAGGCGCCATGAATGGAATGGACAATATGGGCGAGGCCATTACCATTTGGTTTTCAGCTTCCTTGAACAATACTGAAGTCAAGTGATGCCCCAACCTACATACGAAGAAATGCTAATTGCCCCTTGTAATACCTATGAATTTACTTACCAAGGAGGAATTCTTCAGGTAGAATGGGGCCTGGGCGAAGGTTCTGATTACATTCTTTCAATTCCTCTGAACCTTACCGAAAGCGTTCCGAAAGAGGGAATAAGAACATTACTCTCTTTGCTACCAATGAATGGGCCATTTGCAGGCACGTTTTTCGTTTTGGATACTGCAATTCAAATTGCAGAAATGCGGGGCTGGACGGTCAAGCGAATTACCATGGATCTCGTAGACGCCAAGTAGCCAAACTTCCACGCATTTCACCGTTTCATCTATTTCATTAGGCCAAGTGTGTTCCCTTGCATAAGCTTGCGAGTGTTAACAAAAGGTTAACTGAAAATCATCTTGGCATGCATTTTATCGGTCAGTATTCACACTTCATAACGTTTGGTTTCTTCTTAGTTAAAGCACGTTCATTTCTGTGCTGTTAAGTTGAAGTAAACCGAATATTCAATTAACCTCAGCTAAAATTCAACCATGAAACATTTTCTATCCTTTTTTGCCCTTACCCTTTTACTGAGCAATGTCATCGCTCAGGACTTTAATGGTTACGCGCTATACGCGTTCCAGAACGGTGCGTATCTGATTGACGAGGACGGGGACATTGCGAAAAGCTGGAACCTTCCAAGTTCGGCAAACTATGCCTGTGCGTTGCATGACGATGGTAGCTTGATTTTCGGAGCGGTCAACAATGGTAACCAGTTGAGCGGTGCTGCGGTCGGAGGCAAGGTGGTTTCGATAGATGCCAACAATAACATCAATTGGCAGTTCACGTATTCCAATTCCGATCACGTTTCTCACCACGACATCTGCCTGATGCCTGATGGAAACGTGTTGTTGATAGCATGGGAGGTGAAGTCCTCAAGCGAGTTGGAGCAGCACGGGTACGATAACCCGACCTCGGACAAATGGCCTACCCATATTGTTGAAGTTCAACAGAACGGTAGTGGGGGAGAAATCGTATGGGAATGGCATTTATGGGATCACATGGTTCAGGATCACGATGCGACAAAGGATAATTATGGTGTTGTGGCCGAGCATCCCGAACTTTTGGACGTAAACGTGGCTGTGAGCGGAATGGGTGGCCCAGGAGGTGGTCCTGGAGGCGGCCCTGGTGGTGGAGATTGGTTTCATGTCAATGGCATTGACTATAATCCTGAGTTGGACCAGATCGTTTTCAGCTCGCGCTACCTGAGCGAGATATTCGTGATCGACCACAGCACCACCACTGCGGAGGCTGCGGGCCACACAGGTGGAAATTCAGGCAAGGGAGGCGATTTCCTCTATCGTTGGGGACATCCTTCAAATTACGATGCACCGGGTACGCAGGTCATACCGGCAGCTGTTCATGATGCGCGTTGGATAAAGCCCGGTCGGCCGTATGCGGGTTACATTCAGGTTTTCAATAACGAAGGAGGAAGCGGTGGTGCTTCAGTCGTTGATGCCATCAACCCACCCGTAAATGGACATGTCTATGACCTCACACCCGGTCAGGCCTATGCTCCTTCAAGCTACGTGCTTCGGCACACTTGCTTGGACAATGCCTGGGGTCAATCGGCTTCGGATAGGATGACGAATGGCAACCTGTTCGTATGCCTTTCCAGTGAATACATGTACGAGGTGGATGAACAGGGTGATGTGATCTGGCAATATGCCATGAACGCTCAGAAGGGCTTTCGCTATGAGTGTGACCATGCGGGGATCATCGAACTCGTGGGCTTGGGTCCCTCTTGCAGCCAACTGGGTGTTGACGAAGAGCAGACCGAGGCTATTTCCGTCTATCCGAACCCATCAACCGGCATGTTCAGCATTCAGGGTATTCCCGCCAATGAAAGCGTTACGGGCATGTCCGTTTACGATGTGCTCGGAAGCAAAGTGCTCAACACCACCGACATGAGTCACATTGACCTTACTGCCGAGCAGGATGGGTTTTATTTCATCACTATCGATCTTGAAAATGGTGAGAGAATTAACAAAAAGGTATCAGTGATCAATTGATGCGTTACGGGCTGACACTTTTCTTAGTAATAGGATGTTTGGGCAGAGTGCTCGGGCAATCCTATTTCTATCATGCCGATACCATTCAGGAGATACGCATTACATTCTATGAGCAGAATTGGGACGAATTGCTGGATGCCATGTACGTGGCCGGTGATGAAGAACGCCTTACATGCGATCTGGAGATAAACGGGGTAGCATTAGACAGTGTCGGAATACGTTACAAAGGCTTCAGTTCGGTGAGCACAGACCGGACCAAGAACCCGTTCAACATAGATCTTGACCATGTGATCGATGATCAGAACTACGAAGCCTACGACAAGGTCAAACTCAGCAATGTGATTCAGGACCCGTCCTTCTTGAGAGAAGTGTTGAGCTACGAGATCGGCAGAAAGTACATGCCCGCCTCCAAGGCCAATTTTGCACGCGTTTACATCAATAATGCCTATTGGGGCCTATACACCAATGTTGAGTCGGTGAATGGAGAGTTTCTCGTGGGCCGCTTTGGCGAAAGTGCTGGAACGTTTGTCAAGTGCAATCCGGAAGACCTCGATTTTGAAGGTGACAATTCCAACTTGTCCAACAACTATGGAACCGACATCACCGATTACTATCCATTCTACGAGATGCAATCAGACCACGGTTGGGAAGACCTCTACGAGCTGATCGATGTATTGAATGAAGACCCTAACGACATTGAAACCGTGCTGAATGTGGACCGGGCTCTGTGGATGCATGCGTTCAACTACTGTCTGATCAATTTCGATAGCTACGTGGGCTATGCGCAGAACTACTATCTGTACAGGCAGAACAACGGACAGTTCAATCCCATCCTGTGGGATCTGAACATGTCATTCGCAAGCTTCCGATTGGCCGATGCGTCAGAACATTGGGACGGTTTCACCATAGCCGAAGCCAAAGCGATGGATCCGCTTATGCACCTGAACAGCGTTTCCGTGTATGAGCGCCCGTTGATGAGAAACCT
Source organism: Flavobacteriales bacterium (assembly GCA_021739695.1). NCBI lineage: Bacteria > Pseudomonadati > Bacteroidota > Flavobacteriia > Flavobacteriales > Flavobacteriales bacterium. The sequence continues at coordinate 18,383 of JAIPBM010000013.1, forward strand.
GTTTGAGAACGGTACTAATAGGCGCATGTATCTGGCGCACATGCGCACCATCATGGACGAGAATTTTGCCGATCAGTCTTACGTCACGCGGGCGCAGTTCCTCCATGACCTCATTGATGCATCGGTACAGGAGGATACCAACAAGTTTTACGGATATGATGATTTTCAGAACAACTTGACCTCTACCGTAAGCGACCTGATCGACTATCCGGGCCTTACCGACCTGATGAACGCCAGAAACGCCTATCTGAGCAGTTACACCGGTTTCACAGGGGAGCCGATTATCAGCAATGTTAGCTCCACACCACAGTCCATAACGCTCGGAGGCAGCGTCACCATCATCGCAGAGGTCGTTGATGAAGAGGAAGTGTTTCTGGCCTATCGGTACGGGGCCAATGAGGTCTTTACAACCGTGACCATGGCGGATGACGGTTCGCAGAATGATGGGACCGCTGGAGACGGCACATACGGGCGCATACTCTCTAGCATCGGCAATACCATTCAGTATTACATCTATGCGCAGAACGACACGGCCGGAACATTCTCTCCGGTAAGGGCCGCTTATGAATATTATGAATTACAGTCTCAGATCAACCCCGGTGACCTTGTGTTGAATGAAGTGATGGCCTCCAACGAGCATACAGCATTCGATCAATCGGGTGAAAATGACGATTGGATCGAGATCCACAACACCACACAGTTCGATATTTCCACATCAGGGCTGTATCTCACGGATGACATGGCCAACCAGGACAAATGGGCCATGCTAAACGCAATTGTTCCAGCAGACGGCTACATGGTCGTTTGGGCAGATGAGGACTCCGAGCAGGGAAACGATCACGCCAATTTCAAACTGTCATCAAGCGGAGAATATGTCGGAATGTACTACGGTGATGGGACCTTGATAGATGAGGTGACCTTTGATGAGCAGGAAACCGATGTTTCGTATGGCAGATTGCCAAACGGGTCAGGCCCTTGGGTGTTCATGGAACCGACTTTCAATCTCAACAACAACTTTACCGGGGTTGAAGAAGCCACCGGGAAACTGGAAGCATCATTGTACCCAAACCCCGCGACAGACCAAATGAACATACGATTTGAAGAACCCGTCTCAGGCACGGTCACGTTGTACTCCATTGATGGCAAACGGATCATCGAGCAGGGTTTTTCATCCACAGCCACAGTTCGGATGGACGTGTCATTCTTGAATGGCGGAATGTATCTCGTGTCCGTTCTGTCTGAGAAATCAACAACAACAAAGCGACTGATAATCAACTAATATGATCAAGATGAAATCTATCAACTCAACAATTACCATGGTACTCCTTTCGGGGATTTCCATGGCACAGACCTTCACCAATTATACGGATGTGGACGGGCTTGCGAACAACAGCGTCAACTGCCTCGATGTAACGGCCAGCGATGTCATGTGGTTCGGGACGCAGGCGGGCGTTTCCGTGTTTGACGGAACAGATTGGGTCAGCCACAGCACAAGTACCGATGCAGGGTTTGTAGATGATGTGGTAACTGCTATCAGGGTACTTTCAACAGGACATGTGATGATCGGTTCTGACTTCGGCATCTCGGTTTACGATGGCTCCAACTGGACAACATTCACCGAGACGGACGGGCTGGGAGATGACAGAGTGAAGACCATACAGGAACTTTCAAACGGCCTGATAGCCATTGGAACCAATGACGGTGTGAGCATGTTCAACGGCTCAACCTTCACCAACTATGGGACAGGGGAAGACCTTCCGTTCGGAGGCGTTACAAGCGTTGCGGAACTCTCAAACGATGTGGTATATCTGGGAACAGCACTCGGAGGCGTGACCATTTCCAGCAATGGTGTTTTTACCGAAATAACTGAAAACGAGGGGCTGCTGAATGACAAGGTCAGAGCTGTTGTGTTCGATGCGATGGACAACGCATGGGTAGGCACTTCTGATGGCATCTCGGTCTTTGACGACAATGGTCAACTTGTTGCTCAGCATACCCGTCTGTTTGAACTCCCTGCCCCGGACACGTTGAACCCGATAGAGGATCTGGTCATCGATGGTCAAGGAAACGTTTGGGCAGGGATCTATGTCGATTATCTCGTTACAGAAGGAGGGATCTCCGCCTACAACGGAACAGACTGGATCCAGTTCGATGTCAGCGATGGCCTGATCGGGCCTGTTGTACGTCAATTGGCAGTGGATTCTCAGGACAACATTTGGGTGGCCACAAGCACGGGCGTTTCGAAGGTCTCGGATGTTGATCTTAACAGCGGAAACAGCATCTTCGATTTTGAACCTTTCTCGTCACTGAGCATCTACCCCAATCCGACTTCAGACGTTCTCACAGTGGAACTTCCAGTAAACAACGAAAGCCGAATGTTGGAGTTTTTCGATACCTCGCTTCGCTTGGTCAAGACAGAAACCATCAACCAGCGTGCTGGAACTGTTCAGGTTCAAACGAACGATCTTCAGGGGGGGATTTATTTTGTCACGCTGGGAACCTCCGTCAGCAAACTGGTGATCAACTGAAACCTAGTGACCGAAACCTATGCGTAATTGCACATTGATATTACTTGCCACGCTTGCTTTTATGGCGAGTGGGTGTTCCAAACCGGAAGGTGAAGGTGGGACTTCCGTCATCTACGGGAAGGTTTACGCGTATGACTACAACAACGCGGGTACACTTGTTGGAGAGTACTACTTGCCCGATGAGGACGTTTACATCATCTATGGTGATGGTGACAGCTATTACGATGACGATCACAAGACCAGTTTTGACGGCTCATTCAGGTTTCAGTATCTCACCAAAGGCACTTACACCGTTTTCGTCTATTCTGATTGCGAAACCTGTCCATCTGGCGTTGAGGCCATTTCCCGAACGGTGCAGATAACGGACAATAATCAAGACATCGTGTTGGAAGACCTTGAAGTGAGAAAATGAACTCGGTGGCCGAAATATTATCAACGTACACCCAGGTCTCTCTGAATGATATGGATGCAGTGGCCCTCATGAACAGGGTTGACACCAAATTCCTTGCTCCCAAGAGCGCTGTATGGTCCGTTCTGAAGGAATTGAGCGCGTCATATCAGGTGATGCAGATCGATGATCAACGCATATTCCAGTACCGTACCGTGTATTTCGATACCGAAGAGCAAGATTTCCTATACCAACACTTGCGGGGTAAGCCCAACAGATTGAAGGTCAGGGCGCGCCAGTATGTTGGAAGTGATACGCAGTTCTTCGAGATAAAGAAGAAGACCAATAAGGGAAATACCATCAAGTCGCGGATTCCCTCAGGCCGACAGTTGAACATTATCGGAGAGAGACAGGCCCATTTTCTGACCGAGAACACATCCATTGCCTCAGGCGAACTGAAAGCGCACATTGAGGTTGATTTTCATCGGATCACCCTTGTCGGACTGGAACACAATGAGCGTATCACCTTCGATCTCCAGCTATCCTTCCGCTCAGACCAAGGAGTCAGTGAGACGGATGAGTTTGTCATAATCGAACACAAAAGGTCTGCCCATGTGCACGGACGAACCCCCGCATTGGTTGCTCTGAAACGAGAGCGCATTTACGCTTCGTCACTCAGCAAATACTGTTTGGGAATGATACTGACAAACAAGACGGACAGGTACAATAACTATAAGCCGAAACTTAGAAAACTCAATAAGATCTCAGCAGATGGAAATATTTGGTAGTCCGCTCTATCATCAGGACTTCTTGGAACTGTTGATCAGACTGTTGATCAACGTGGTGGTGGCCTATGTCATTATCAGACAGATCTACTATCCTGTCCATAACCGCAAGGATTACCTGTTCACCTATTTCATCTTCAACCTGCTCATCTTCTTTCTGAGCTATCTACTGAGCGGGGTGAAGCTGCAGCTGGGCTTTGCATTCGGTCTTTTCGCCATTTTTGGCATACTAAGGTACAGGACCGAGGCATTGGCCATCAAGGAAATGACCTATCTCTTTGTGGTCATTGCCGTGGCCGTTATCAACGCATTGGCCAACAAAAAAATCAGCTACACTGAACTGATGTTCACCAATCTGGTCATTATGGGCGTTACATTCCTCTTGGAAAAGAAATGGCTCTTACGCCATGAGATCACCAAAACGATCCTTTACGAGAATATTGAATTGATCAAACCCGAAAAAAGGGAACTGCTGACCCAAGACCTTGAGCATCGGACAGGGTTGAAGATCACACGGGTACAGGTCGGTCGGATTGACTTTTTGAGAGACACCGCAATTGTGAAGATATTCTTCTTTGAAGATGAGAACCAGGCCGGTTCGTTTGAGGACAAGGATGTGTAAGTGGGGTCTCATCCCCCTGTTTGTTATAGGCGCGTTGGTCAGCAAGGCACAGCAATGGGATCTCGTAACGTGGCACAGGTTGGAGATGAAGGGAGAGCTTACGAAGAACCTGAAAGCCTCCCTTCAACAGCAGGTCCGTTTGAACAACAGCTCCAGCCACGTGGAAGAGACATTCACGGAACTGGGCCTTGGCTATGATCTGCCAAAAGGACTTGATGTGGGAGCAGCATATCGACTGTCATGGGTTCAGCAGCAGGATCACAGGTTCAGCCCAGACCACCGCTATAATGTTGACATTGGATACAGCCTAAGCATCTGGAAGTTGAAAACGGCATTGAGAGCCCGCTTTCAGCATTCCCCTTCACAGTACCTTATCAACGAACGGTTGGAGCCGGAAGGAAGCCCGGTGTTCGTCCGGTTGAAACTGAGCATGGAATATCGGAAGCTGAAAAAACTCACACCTGGAATAGAGTTCGAAACCTTCATAAGGGTGGAAGACCCGACACAGGCTGGCGCGAACAAATTCCGTTATCGGGCATTCTTAGAAGTTGATCTGCCGAAACGACAGGAATTTGAGATCTTCTACATGTTGCAGACCGATCATTCTGACAGGATTCCGGAGTTTCAGAATGTGGTCGGTTTCAAGTATGCATACGAGTGGAAACGGCCCAAGAAGAAAAAGACTGACTGAGGCTTGAAACGCTGAGAATGCCGACCTGATGCCTTGACCTTCTGAACACATGGGCAGCATTATGGGAAATCTATGGAAAGCTCCCAAACGTCTATGCCATTAGTCTGTTCATCTATTTCATTTCAAAAAGCCAATACCCGCAGGTTAACTTAAATGTCCCAAGAACCAACCATTGTAAGGCATGGATAGACATCAGAGTTTTAGAACCTTGGCGGTCATTACGATACTGATAGGGGCATTCCTATTGAATTCCCAGAGTATCGGTCAGTCAAAGAAGAAACAAAAGGAACGCGATCCGTTGGAATACTTACCTCAACGTAGTGCCGCCAGCGTAAATAGCTCTTCACTTGAGGGACTTCCGAGAGATTGGTCATGGGTGCCGTATAAGGGACAGGGATATTTCTTTGGAGACGGGCAATATCACGTAAGGGATGGGGACAGCACGTTCAAGAAGGTTGACCCACCAATTGGCATTCGGATCCTGTGCCTTCCTATTGGCTATAGGATCATCAAACTCGGTGAAGAGGTTTATTACCTCTATCAGGGGGTCTTCTATCAGACCACGCTTATCGGGGAGTTCGAGGTCGTTTCTTTTCCCATGGGCACACTGGTTACAGAACTTCCTCCTAATTCTCATCGCGTAGTGATCGATGGAGCCGTCTACTGGTATTCAGAAGGGGTGTACTACAAAGAGTTGGCCAACGACCTCGGGGGGAAAGAATATCAGGTGAAGGGTCTATACAAGCCCAACTGAGTTGACAAGGGACGTGATGAAAAAGGTAGGGTTGGTCGGGCTCGCCCTGAATGTGGGACTATTACTCGTTCTCATTCTTGATCATTCCTCTCGCAAAAGTGTGTCGAGCAAAGAGGTAAATACGCTGATCGACCCCGACTCGTTGGTCATAGGCTCAACCACAACGCAGTGTACCGACTTACATGGAGCTTACTGTGATTAAGGATGTCTGAGAAGTTGGAAATAAAAATAGGCGATACGTATGAGTTCATGTTCAGAAGCAGTTGCTTCTGGGTTTCGATAGACCGAATGCATGGAGGGGGATATACGCTGGCTCCTAGACTTATTGTCGGATGCTCGCATCAGGAAGGAATGAGCGTGTTCCTCAAAATGCTGCCTCTGAAGGGAGACCCATAAAACGGTTGAAGACCATATCGATGGACTTGAAATCATCCTTAACGCACTAGAACAACAGCTATGAACGTCATAAAATTTGCTTACGTACCCTTTCATGCTGGCGATACCATTCCAAGGGAGGGAACTAATTCGCATATCGCCATTTTGATATTCGTTATTCTAATACTATCTAGTTTATACATCTACTCTACGCGAGCAGAAAGAGACCAGAAGAGCGCATTATAGAACATAATTCAGGCAAAGGCTGAAGAGGCTGCCTCGGTTATGAGGCAGCCTCTTTGGATTTTCATACACTCGGTGGTGTCTTTGGAAGGCCTTCTTCCTTAATCATCCATCCCTCAAGTTCTATTTTCTTTCGATGGACAAGCCATATTGATTTCTCAATTATCCCGAAAGCGAATTGGTTTTGGCACCTTCAACTATACGGAACGCGGGATTGAGACATTGGAGGTCATCGTCACTTAGCAAAGCCGTCTCTCTGAATTGAGCAGAAAACTATTTGGTTGGTATCATGAACAAGTAATCCTTCGGAACACTTATTCATATATGATTCAGAAATGCTTCGAGCCAAAAAGACCGAGGTTAGCAAGTCTAATCGACATTGCAATAGAACTAACATCAAATTTCTTTGCAAGTTTTTTCAAAGAATCATTATCTGCTAAATCAAATTCGTTTTTGCTTATTTCTTTTTCTACAAGGTCCTTTGGCATTAGTATGCAAGCCGCAAAAGCATTTGCTTCTTGCTCTCTCTTATCCTCGCCTGTTGACGATTTTTCATCTCTAAACATTACTTTGTACTTGTGATCTACAAACACTTCATTTCCGTTAGCATGAAGTAGATAGTGACCAAGCTCGTGGGCCACTGTAAATCGTTGACGAACACTAGACTCTCTTGGGTTATAACCTATCGTCCCCTTACCATTTTCCAGAACCAGAACGCCTGACACTCCCTCGACAAGGTCATAAGGGCTTACTGTGAGACCAAGCCTTGTAGCAATCTTGATAATTGGAATAGGCAACTTAACAACAGGCTCAACATCAAGAATTTTTGATGCTTTTGATTCTATTGAAGCTAGATACATGTGATGTGGTTGTGTTTCGGGTGTCTAAGATAAACTGCTTAATATTATCCTTTATTGTTCCGTTAAAATCAGCTAGTTGATTTTCAAAAGTCGACATCTCATTATACTGAGGTTCCTCATCCAGGGTTATACTTGCAATTGGCAATAAATCAATCAACCGAGCATTGGTTGCAACTGCAACTCGATACAGCGTATCCAATGGAGGTCGTTGTTTGCCTTTTTCAATATTGACAATTGAAACACGCGACAGGCCTAGAATTTCCCCTAGCAGGGCTTGAGTTAAGCCAGCTTTTTCTCTAGCATCTCTAATCCTGTATCCCAATTGCACATAAATCTGATTCTTTTCCGTCTCTGTCATTTGCTTAAAGATAGGCAATGATAATAACTGATTTGTAACGTACAACACATGTAATGTAATTATACTCAATCTTATCATGTAAGGTTAAACTTTACACATAACCTATTTTGTGTGTAAATGCTTTAAGTTCGAATTAACTTTTTAAATAGAAAATGCAAATAAAGAAGCAACCGACCCAAAAATTGTCGTTACTTTTACATCCAGTGAATTGTAATAATAAGAAACCAGCATAAACCCAATAGCCGATAGAGAAACAAAAAACCCAGAAGGTAGGTGACACTACCAACTGGGTAAAAAATTTAAGGGAATTTGCTTTGGACAGCGCATGAGGCTTATCAACCTCATTATACCCCCTTTTCGGTATTACAAATGTAATGATTCTATCGTTACTCAAACGTAATGCCCAAGTCTGGGCCGGATTAACGCCTCTTAAGGTCTTTAAGAGTTGAGGCAGTCATAAAAACTATAAAATGACGTCTATTTACATTTTGAACGGTCGTAAGTACGAGACCACAAAAACCGTACTGACAGGTAAGGAAATCCTTGAAATTGCTGATCTGACACCAGTCGAAGAGTTTGAGCTCTTACTGAAAATACAGAAGAAGGACTTCGAGTATATCAGGCCTGATGAATCGGTTGACCTTAGTCAACCAGAAATTGAGCACTTTCAGGCCAAACGCTTGAAGGCTGTCCACTACGAGGTTAATGACGTTGCGCAGGAAACCCTAGAAAGTGAACTTACCGTAAGTGAGATTTTGACGAAAGCTGGCTTCTCGGTTTCGGAGTTCTTCTTAAAGGAACTACGTGGTGGAAAGGAGATTAGCTATGAGAATGATCCTGATGTGAAAATCCGTATTCGGAACGGGATGAAGTTTCTCGCCTGTAAGGAGGATGGTTCAATGATCATTCTTGTGAACTCCAGACCAAAGGAGTGGAGCAAACCTAAAATCACTTTCGATGAGGTTGTGATACTTGCTTTTGGTACAATCTCTACCAATCCGAGGGATATCTACACGGTTACGTACCGAAAAGGACCGAGAGAAAATCCTCAAGGCGTGATGGTGAAGGGTGATATTGTTTGTGTAACCGATAAAATGGAATTCCATGTCGCTCATACAAACAAGTCCTGATCTCAAAACCCTTCGGGATGAAGGGTATGAAGTAGAGGTGCGTGGAGCGCATCTTCTGATCCATAGTGTTCCATACCTGAACTCCGCAAGGAGTATCGGGTATGGAACCTTGGTCTCACCGCTAACCGTGTCTGGGAACCGCGCTGCGCAACCAAATAATCACGTAGTTTTCTTTATCGGTGATCAGCCTTGCAATAAGGATGGTAGCGAGATAGAAGCACTTAAACATGGGATGAATGCCCAAGTGCTTGCAGAGGGATTGACTGTAAATCGCTCATTCTCCAACAAGCCGCAAGGTGGATTCGCTGACTTTCATGCAAAGATGACGTCTTATATCAATGTCATTTCTGCCCCTGTTCGGTCAATGAATCCAGAGATAGATGCTCGGACATTTCGTGTAATTGAAACAGAAGAATCAAACTCTGTATTTAATTATCCCGACACTAATTCAAGCCGCGCTAACATTAGCGCGATTTCACAACGGCTGTCTGATTTAAGAATAGGTATTGTTGGGCTTGGAGGAACTGGCAGCTACGTTTTGGATTTCGTTGCGAAGTGTCCAGTTAAGGAAATTCACCTATTTGACGGAGATAAATTCCTTGCGCACAATGCTTTTAGAGCACCGGGCGCACCTGACTTGGAAACTTTGAATTTGACTCTACCCAAGACAGAGTATCTGAAACAGGTTTATTCACGGATGCACAAGGGCATAGTTGATTTCCCCGATTACATTGATGAAGGAAATCTTCATGTTTTTGACGGATTGGATTTTGTGTTCATCTGCATGGATAAAGGGGGTGTTAAGAAGTATATCGTTGATAGACTTCAAAGTTTAGGAAAACCGTTCATTGATGTTGGCATCGGTGTTAATGTGCCACAAGATGGTGCGTTGACCGGAATGATCCGTACAACGACTAGCACGGTTGAGCATCAAGACCACGTGGCAGCAAGAGTTTCTATGTCGGATAACGATGAAGACAAAGCATATTCCACCAACATCCAGATTGCAGAGTTGAATGCACTTAACGCAAGCTTTGCCGTGATTCGATGGAAGAAGCTATATGGCTTCTATGAGGACGCTGAACATGAGATGAATTCAGTGTATTTGATTGGTGCAAATTCAGTTATCTGCGATGCAACAGTTGAAGCATAAGTTCTGTGAGTCCATTCCTGAGAACTTGACTCAGGGAGTAGTCTACGTATCCGTTACTTACGGAACCGCCATCCACCTCTGTTGTTGTGGATGTGGTAGCGAAGTGGTGACACCGATTACACCGACTGACTGGAAGCTTTCATTCGATGGTGAGACTATTAGCCTAAGTCCTTCAATAGGCAATTGGAGTTTGCCTTGTCAATCGCATTATTGGATAAAGGATAATCAAGTTGAGTGGTCCGGCCAATGGTCAAGAAAGCGGGTTGATGCAAGCAATAGGATAGATCGTGTCGCGAAGGAGGAATACTATCGAAAGGATGTTCCAAAAGAAGAGCCAATGGAGACAGAAGAAGAAATTCCGGAAGAGACAACTCTTCCTTTCTGGAAGCGATGGTTCAATTGGTGATACGGCAGGTTTTATGAATATTAAGAGGGGATTGAGAATTCAATCCCCTCATTAAACAAAGTACAGAAACAATCAAATAGTTAAAGCAAATCTCAATACAATGCCAGTAAAAAAAGACAATTACAGTAAAGGAGTCGCAGCCGAAAGGAGAGTCGCGGCACATTTAAAAAAGACCACTTCCGCCAAGGTCAAACAAAATCCAGGAAGTAGAGGAGCAGAAGACCTAAAGGTTCAATTTGCTAACGGCAGGAAGCATTTTGTGCAAGTGAAGTCTTCTTCCAAGGGCAAGCCGAAGATGCCGACTTCAAAGGAGTTGGGCCGTTTGAAAAGCAAAAGCACAAAGAACCGTGCAACAGCAGTCATTGCGTTGGTTGACTCAAACCGGGTTATCACTCGAATAAATGCACACACTGGAAAAAAAATGAGATGATTATGAAATTTCAAGTAAACGAAGGTCACGCAGGTGTTCTCACCATGCGAGACGACACGACAAAGAACTACGGAGTTATTCGTGTGACTAAAGACGGACGTCATTTGGTTCATTATACTGGAAAGGGCCTTCGGGAAATCTATCCGCACAGTCCGAATGAGGAAGAGCGTAAAAAGGCGGAGGAGCTGAAAGCAATGGATGAGAAAGACCTTATCCATTCTGGACATATAGAATGGACTTTAGTTGTAGACATTTTGGATGCCAGTTAGTCCTTGAACTTATTTTGGGTGACTGCCCATCGCTATTCCGAAGTGACCGTTATTTTTCCAGTCCATCGTGTTTCTCCGTTTACTGTTATACCATAAAGATACAGCCCTTCGGCAGCATCCATTTGCAGCGCATTCATACCACGGTTGAGCAACTGAGCATGTACCTGTTGCCCCGCAAGGTTCCAAACCTGTAGTTGGGCATTTTCTTTCTCCTTCAAATCCAGTTCAATGGTAAAAACACCCGTATTCGGGTTCGGATAGAGTGTACATGTAGGTTCTGCAACAGCCACCTCGTGCACAGCGGTAGTGCTCGGTACTACTGATACATCATCTATGAAATATTCCGAACAACTCCAATAGATATCAGAATACCAAGGGTTGATCCCGCCACCCGATACAAACAAGATTTCTGTATCCTCATACTTGTCGAAGTTGCCGATGCTCAAAAAACGTTCTCCGCCCTGAGCCACGAAGGTTCCTGATACGAGTGTCCACCCCTCCTTGTCGGTAATGAACTCGCCATTATATTGTACTTGTGGCTGATAACTCTCTACGCTACCAATGGCTTCATTTGGCTGCACTACAGAAAAGTATGCTCCCACATTTTTACTGGCATACCACATGCTGTCAGACATGCTCAAATAGAATTCAACGCGGTATGTCTCTCCCACCGTAAGGGTGTCAATAAGTTCTATTCCTAATATCTCTCGATTAATTCCTGAAACGTCATTGATACACCACACCTTAAACCCTGCATACGCTAGCCCGGTACTTGCATATCCTCCTCCTCCATAGCCTATAGGTATACCGGCTCCATTAGAACCGCATTCGTGGTAGTAGTCGCATGATGAACGTACATTATACCAAGGAAGAGCATTTGCTATGCTTCCAGTATGCTCTGGACATTCGGTGTACTCTTCAAACGATGGGTTCGGAACAAGATTCTGAGCCTGCATATGCAGGCTCAGAATCAATGTCAACCCTATCAAGGTGAAGTAATGGAGACCTTTCCTGTCCATTGCGTTGTGCCATTTACAGTTACCCTGTAAAGATATAGCCCTTCGGCCACATTCAGGTTGATTGTGTTGTTGCCGTTCTGAAGTCTGGTGTCTAACACCTGCTGACCAGAGATGCTCCAAACCTGCATTGTCGAAAGGTCATTATCCGTCAGGTTAAGCAATAGTGTGAACTCTCCTGTATTCGGGTTCGGGTAGAGCTTGTAAGAGCGTTCGTCTACAGTATCTGTGATGCCTCCTTCCTCATCGCGTTTTTCATTGTTCTCGCAGGCATTGCGGTACATGCGTGGCAGACGGTCGTTGCGCAACAATAGTGCACGGGCCATGTATACGGCCGGGCCATACTCATAGGGGCATTGCTCTGCCAGCTCGGCCACGGTAGCGTATTGCTCGGCATTGAGCGTGCGGGTGCGGACAAGGGCAGAGGGGGTAGCTGTTTGGACCGATTCCACGCCCTGAACTTGCTGCAACCATTGCTGTGCTCGGTAGAGTATGCTATCGGTAGCGTACTGCTGGTCTGCTGCGTTGTCGATCATGATCTCCAATACATCACGTAAGGCAATCTCTGGTTTCAACGCTGTATTGATGGATGCAAGTTCCTGCTGTGCATGAGATGTTGCCAGCCCTGCCTGACCCGGATGAAGTGCATCGTGCGCCTGCCATAGACGGCCGGCATTGGCCGTGCGGCAACTGACGTAAAAGGCCGTGATGACAGGGTGCTTGCTGCGCAGTTCTTGGCGGGCATCCAGTAGCTGATACAGATGGTACTTATGTATCCAAGCCCGTTCCTGCGGATAATTGATCGCAGAAATTGGGTCATGGAGAACATGCAATACAAAGTTCTTTAACGTTTTCTTACCTTACAAACACTGGAAATTTCACGTTGACATTTGTGATTGAACCGCTTCTTAGAATACGACACCTCATGTAATGATGGCCTAGGTACTTGGCATTTGCTTCACATTGAGTTTGATTATCCGAATCCTTCATGACCTCAATAGGTTTATTGTCATCCTTAGCTTCTTTCCCAGAGTTATTGATTTCCCACTTGATTGATTCTCCATGGGCCGTTTTCAGGGTGTATTCATGACCGTTTTCCAGCAGCGTGAACCGGACTTTATAGTCTTTCGGAATTGAGTATAGATTCTGATGGTATTCAACAAACGGGGCATTTTCATTCTCAGCGATTTCGCAACGTAGCTTGTAAACAGGTGGTTCCATGACAAGCCTTCCGTTACTGTCGTTTTTGAAGAAATCGAACGACTTCAGATAATCTGCCCACTTAAATTCATACATTCTGTAGGAATTGTTGAAAATATAAAGTTCAGAACTATCGAAGCTGACCAGTGCATCGGTTAGGTCTAATTCTTGAATTACATTCTGACCAAGCATGATTCCGTTGTGACTTGCTTTTGCTTGTAGCTTGGCAGCTAGGTCTGTATGAAGTCCTGTTGTTGTAAGCTCATTGCAATAAGCCAAGCCGTAGTAAGACCATAAGGTCATTTCTGCAGGGCCATAATCAATCCCAACCCTAATTCCAGGAGCATTTACACCATCACGTTCAAAGAATTCCGCCACCTTAAATCGCATCATGTACGTGAGAAGGGAAGACGCATTCAAGGCGTTAATCACCGCATCTCTTGAGTCCATTTCACTTCTTACGAAATAGACGAACACGCCATCACCTTGCAATCGTTGAATATGACCGCCAAAAAACGAGCAGACCTCAATTGCCAGAGTAAGTATGGTATCTTTAATAAGGCGCACCCTAAGTAGGTCATATTTGTTGGAAAGAAAAGTTGATCCTTTAATGTCGATGAACATCGACACAGCATAATGGTTGAGGTAATCATTATGACCCAAGTGCGCAAAGTCAGGATGTGGTCCAATATGTGGTTCAGAAAACGAAAACCTATGAGTTCCATACAATGTTTCCAATTCTTCATAATTTACCTTTGTAGAAACCTTTGTGTCCGAGGAACCAGCAATCCCAGTCATTCCTTTTTGGATCCCCTCAGAAACAACCGACCTTGAAAGATTGATATCGTACTGTGAATAAGATTTTGGATAGTTCCCCTGAATAATATTGTTAATGCCGTCCAGTCGACTTTTAAATAGATCCATGCTAAAATGTTATTAGTGCAGCTATGACGGTGATGATAATTAGTGTTAAGAAAAAAGCCCACATCGCATAACCTATCCACTCGTACTTTTTGGTCAATCCTTTAGAAAGGACATATATCTGATGTTTCAGGTCTTCCAGATAATTCACAGGCTGGTATTCCTCACAAGAAATGAGAAATTCCTTCTCTGTTTTGAACTCTGCTATTGACTTGAAGAAGATATGCGACCGATAGTCAGCCTGATGGGAGTTTCCACTCTTTAGGTAAGGAAATACAGCCATTCCAACGAAAAAGGTAGAAGCAACTTCAAGTAGAAACATTACCACCAACAGCCCAAGTATCAGTTTTGGATAGCTGCTGGCATCAGCAAGCTGCATTAATTCGTTTTGTTGAGCAACCACGGTTCCGAATAGAAACGTATTAAATGCCACGATTACCGTCCCTTTGGTGTTTACGCCTTCCGCGTAACCGTCAATTCGCTGCAAAATCATGCGGTAATGTTCTTCCATCTTACTCCCTTTTGGTCATCGCTTTACTAGTAAGCAATTATTGTATCCGCCCCTTTTCTGGTTCTTATAATCAATATCTAATCATTCACTGTGCCGTTCAGCAAGAAGGTGCTGTTTATCGTTAGAAGGAAGATGACCGTTCTTCAAGATTACCTTTGGAAACAGGATTGCTCTGCTTGCGTTAAAATTATGCAGTCCATCAAGAAGATAATTGACAACTTCATTCTTTCACGCAGTGCATTCAACTGATTGAGAAATACCTATTGTGCTGATTAATTAGCCTTGAGTCTAACCTATTCCTTCACAAACTTACTTACCGACCGTTTTCCTTCCGTGTCTTTAAGCTCTAGGAAGTAGACGCCAGATGGCAAGCTACTCAAATCAATGGTGTGATCGTCCTGAGTTCCACTCCTTAGCGTGGTATATCGCAGGACACGCCCCACGGCATCCATCACCTGCAAGGTCATTCCGACCGAGGAACGAGCGGAGGAATCTGATATCCTGAACTGCACAAACTCTTTTGCGGGGTTGGGCCAAAGCTCAAAACCAAGGGCTTCCTGTTCTTCAATGCCACTTGGTACACTATCTAAAGCAATGACGGAGACATCGTCAATATAATAGTAAGCGTATGTGGTGGGTGAGCCATAGATGGGAGGTTGGTTCGGGTTGAAGCGAAGAGTATCACTTTCTCCATCTAAATGGAAATTGCCGATGGTCAGATAGCGTTCGCCTCCCTGTGCCAATACCGTATCGCATATCAGAACCCACTTGGCGGTGTCCGTAATTGGAATGCGATCATCCAGCATTACTTGCGGATTGGCATCGACCATGCCGTTCGGCCCTACCACTGTAATTACTGGAGGAGGAGTTTCTGTTAATGCCGCACCCAGCGTGCTGATCGCGTATTGAAATCTATCGGCTGCGCATGCCTGAAAACCAATAGCGTAACGGATTCCGGCCGTTAGGCTGTCCACCAGTTCTGTCTGTATGAATTCTCGGGTTTCGCTTGTTGGGTCACTAAAGGCTATAATGCCCATGTAAGCGTCTCCCTCATATGGCGGCTGCCAACCAAGAATGTTATTTGGTACATGAGCACTATAATTCACAGATTCTGGAGCACAGCGATGAAAATAATCTGCAGACAATCCATTCGCGGATGTCCAGTTGACTGCCAATTGCCACTGAAAAATCATTGAAGGGCACTCTGTGTACTCTTCAAAGCTTGGATTAGGAACAAGATTTTGCTGTGCCTGAATATTCAGGCACAGCAAAATACTTGCTATCATTGGAACAGACCGCATATTACTTGATGACGGAAATCTGTTCTGATAGTTTCACCGAACCGTTTGCAACTGCTCGTAGAAGGTACAGCCCAGGCTGAAGGCCTTCCATTTGGAGAACTTGGTTCGAAGAGCTTGGTTGGAGTTTGGCCTGATATACCGTTCTTCCTGAAAGGTCGAAAACCTCTACAATACCCACTTCATCAAGAGCCATGTTATGCTCAATTACCAATTGTCCATTATTGGGGTTAGGGTATACCATCCAATCACTTGTATTGCCCTCGCTGGTTTTGTTCTTGGCTTCGTCTGAATGCGGGATCTGCTCGCACTCATTGGTGTAATTCTTAGGTAAGGTATCTACCTTCAGCAGTGCCGCCCTAGCCATATAAACACCCATGCCATCATCAAGGGGACAACGTATGGCGATCTCGCGTAACTGGGCCGTTGTTTCCTCAGACATGTTGTGCATATCCCCCGCATTATCGTACAGCACAGTGAGCACGTCCTTCAGTGTTTGTTCTACACTGTTCATGGGTTGTATGTTGACCAAATTGCTCGCGGCTTCCTGTTGTAGGGTGCCACCTTCCGATTGGTTGAAAGCACCTAATATACGTTGCAACTTGCCAATGTTGCCGTCTATGTTTTCCGAAAGAAAGTTGGACAACGACACATTCTCCGCTGCAACCGAGCTATTACGCTTCAGATGACCATACAAACCGTATTGGGCTATCCATTGTTGATTGGCCTCTCTTTCGCTCTGTGCAGCAGTGGGTTCAGTAATACTGGTATAGTCGGGCTGTTCTGTCACTTCCTCAGAGCCATCGGTCTTGAAGTTGGCATGCAGTCCGTTCACCACACATCCGTATTGCCACGAGTTACCTATGACACTCAGAGGGATAGGATAACCGCCTAGGTCATATATGTTATTATCATTCGGATAATACACCGAAGGTGCTGCCGTGCGCACATCGAACGAGGTGGTATGGGTGTGTGTACCCAACACCTGCGTGGTGTACTTGTAGTTGGTCACGTCCCAATAACTTGTGTCTATCCACTCATTATCATGCGGTATGCCTGTTCCGTTGGGCTGTGGGCCCACATCGCCCCAGTTTATCATAAAGGCGCGGTGGTTCACCTCAAAGTCGTTGTTGGCCACGGTGGTGTTGGTGGTCTGGTAGCCTTCGAAGAGCATTCCGTTGCCAATGTGGTGTATGTAGTTGCAATAGAACCCATTGCCGTTGCTGCCCGATGTGGAGCGGATGGCGGTCTCCCACCAGTTGGTGGCACTGGTGGGGTGGCTTATGTCGTTGTCAACCACAGAACTTTGCACCACGTTCTCCAATCGAATACCAGCACCTTGTTCGCCTTGAGCCTGCTGGTGGGTAATGTTATTATCGAAAACGTAAATCGAGGCTTTCTGATTGTTGTTGTCGCCAAGCAGGTTTGCCAGGCGGATGCCTGTCGGTGCCTTGTAAATAGTGTTCCCGGAAATGTCCACGTAGTTGAGATTGCCTCCGCTTGCTGGAGTTATCTCCTCGTAGGTTATTCCTGTCATGCCTGTTGGGGGTGGGGTGCCCATTCCATCAAAGTTAATGAAGTTATAGTTGATGTGAGAACGGACCGTATGGTCGTTATCGTAACAAAAAACGGGGTACGGCATCCGAAGGAAGTCATTGTCAATGATGTCGATGGTCTCGCCACCTGCGCCAGGGCCATAAACGGCATAAACACCACCATTGCCAATATCGCGCAGTATGTTGTGCATTACCTGCACACGGCCCACTGTCCAATCGAATATGCCCCAGTTGGCATTGTCAACCGTGTTGGCATTGGCCGCATTGGTATTGCCTACCAGCAACTTGGGCACGCCTACGGCTAACAGGGCCACATCTGTTCTTTGCCCGGCATGGGGTGCCAGTAGCGTGGTATGCACCGGTGTGCCACCTATGCTGGCAGTTGTCTGGCAAAGGAATTTGGATTTGGCTATGACATAATCGCCCGTCAATCCACCTACCGAACCCGATGGCATGTGCTTATAGAAATGCGTGTAATTCTTATTGAAGATGGCGGTGTTGATATTATAGAGCGCTCCATACTCCACATCAACTGCCACTTCCGCATCTTCTATCAGAGAACTGGACTGCACGGAAATACGGCTTCCGGTCTTGGCATCAATGCCCTGCCACATATCGCCACAGGCGTATAGGTGTGACCCTGACTGGATGAAAAGTTTTGCTCCGCTGTTGATTGTAATGGAAGCATCCGATTCGCAAACCACATCACAGTCCACAAGGTAATGGTTACCGCTTGTTAGGGTGATCGGGCCAGTAAGCGCTAGATTTTGACTGTAGTAAGACATACTGCCAGCAGCATAACTTCCTTCCAAGGTGGTCCTGCCCTCATCCTGTATCGCTACGCAGCATGGTTGCGGCTGTACATCAACAGAAGGCTTTACGGAACATACACCACTACCGGAATAGTTTACATGCTGAGGGTTGCATTCATAACCCGGCCCGGTGCCTACGCCTAATTGACCCGCATCATTATTCCCCCAGGTATAAAGCGCACCTGAGCTCGTTATAGCCAGATTATGGTCGAAAGACGATGAGGTCTGCACATCTACAATACCACTGATGGATGGACCGTTTTGCCCGGTGTTGTATGTGCCGCCTGAACAGATGCCCAGTTGACGTTTTACACTGTTTCCGCAGACCCTAAGCGTGCCGTTGGAGTTGAGGATGATGGTATGGTCAATACCAGCGGCCATATCGATGATGGTACCAGATGAGATACTGCTACTGGTTGGCACTGTCCTGTCCGTGTAGTCACCAAGACCCAACTGGCCCTTCAGGTTGTCGCCCCACACGTATAGTTTTCCTGCGTTCTGAAGTGCCAGATTATGATTGCCTCCTGCCTCGATACGAACAACCCCTGCAAGGGTTGGGCTGATCGGTGTAGGGTTGTTTGAAGCTGTAGGTCCACTGGTACCATTCCCCATCTGGCCATCATAGCCATAGCCCCAGACCTTTACGGTTCCATCGTCTAGCAAGGCCATGGCATGCTGATAGCCTGCAGATATGGCTATGGCGTTAGTTATACCGGTTACTTGTGCAGGCGTGTAACGCGTACTTGGCGACATGCTACCTGAACCCAACTGGCCGTTGGAATTGCTCCCCCAGGTATAAATGGTCCCATCTGCCATAAGTGCCATGGAGAACGCTCCTCCTGCCGAAACGGCTACTGCACAGCCTAAGGAACTGACCTGAGTTGGAGAGCAGACATCTGCTGTACCTGATTGTGCAGACTGCCCCTGATTGTTGAATCCCCACACCCAAACACTTCCATCATCTTTGAGAGCCAAAGTGTGCCCGGCCCCAGTAGAAGTTGCAACCACATTTGTTAGAGAAGAAACCGCCACAGGCGGGTCAACGCTAAAACTAGTGGAACCATTTCCCATCTGGCAGGAATTGTTGTTTCCGAATCCAATCAGGCTACCGGAGGTACAAATGGCGATGGAGTGACTGCCTGATGGTGCAGGCAGAGGCACAGGCAACTCCGAAATACTGGTAAGAAGTGGAATCAGTGATAGTATGAATGCTTGTTTACATTGAGTCATAAATTTGTTGTTAATTATCATTTTCATGGTGCTCCTGTTTTGAGGTTAGAATCCTTCAAAGGAATCCCAACCACAACACACTGTCAAACAACATATTTCCATTTCTTGCACCGAAACTCAGGTGCCGTTGAAATCAGGTAACATTGGTCCGCCTCGCCAGACTTTCTCGATATAGATCGGAGATACTCGAACCTGTGGCTCTTGATTGGGCCAAGTAAACCACCTCTTCTGCCCCAACAACTTTTGAATTCGCCAAGCCCTGAACTTCACTGGCCAAATCCTGATACAACCGTTTTCGCTCCAGACCAAATAGTTTATCGTGATTCTTTTTTAGCCATGAATATACGATGGTCTCAAGAGTATAAGATGGATGTTTTTTACCAAAAAAACGTTTGCTGTTTCTCAGAAAATGGCTGAAATTCATCACTGAATCATCCTCACAAAGCAGTAAAAGCCTAAACAAACGGGCCATCCCTTGGAGGTCTTGTCTAGATTCCAGCGTTCCCAACCCTCTTATTTGGTTAAACCAAGATAGCGCCTTTCTAGAATTACCGGAAAGCAGAGCCACTATTCCAATGTTGTAACGTATAGATATGCGAAAGCTTTCAGATACTTGAAGTCCAAAATTTCGTAATCCCTCTTCTATTCGTTCCTCTCGTTCGACCGCTTCCTGAAACCCTCCAGTGTTCAAGTGATATAAATGATATTGAGTCTCTAGGTAAATAAACTTGAGCACTTTGTCTTTTCGTGTTGAGACGACAACATTTGCGAGTCTCTCAAGATATTTCGGGCACTCATTCACGCGACCTAACATGATCAATTTTCCAAGTACATTGGTCAAAATGCTGAGATACATGTGAGGATACATTTGGATTCGTCCTGGGTTAGCCTCCCACAGTTCCAAGCACTTATGATAGTTCTCTAGGGATCTAAGTGTGTCGTTGCCGCTGCTATAATAACCAGCCAACGTTCGATAAAAACGCAGCTGAGATGGTAAAGAGTCTGCCAGATGTATGTTCCGAAGATGTTCCGAATTTATTAACTCTTCTTTTCCACGGATTATTGACGGATCATTTGAGTGTCGGAATTTTTGATTCAGTGCAAACATCCGATCGTTGATAAGCGTGTATTTGATTGAGGTCAATAGCTTATTGGCTGCCGTCTCCAAAAGATACTCGTTCTCTGTAATTTGTTCACCCTTTAAGGCATCGTCCGAATTTTTAAGGATTTCCCTGAGCAATTCCCTTAAAAGCACCTCAAGGTCAAGCTCCTCAAGGTTCACAGCAGATGCTATTCCTGCTTTTACAACATTGAAAGCTTCATCAATCAACCCTAACGATACGAGTAACTTCCCTTCGTGATATATACTCCAAAGATTACCTCCTGGTTCCCGAGTTTCGCGCAGTAGGCGCACGTGATTTACAAGAGCGTTATAAAGCCTTGATTTGTGCACAGATAGTTGGCTAACAACTGTCATTGAAGCCATTTCACGATTCAACAGGTCGTTATCGAATCGTTTCATTCGACTAATTATTTCAAAAAGCTTTAGTCGTATTTGTGCAGACCCTCCGGTTTCTCGCGAGAGATGCTCTTTACAATATCTAAGTTCTCCTTTGTCGAGGGCATGTATAAACTGGTATAGCGTGTCAATTCTCATGTTACGGTCCTGGAGTTTCACTGCAAGAAATGAAAAAATGTTGTTTGGTGTTACAGCAACGATTAGAATTTCTTTGACAAAAAAAGAACATGTCAAATTATACATTCACCAAATCCTCCAGCTACGCTCTTAATACCCATTCGGTGTCGTTCACAAATTCTACGATAACCGTTAAACTTTCATCTACCGGTACGACTGTTTTCACGAAGACTTATGGTACTGGGGTAGCGTTTATGTGTCAGAAAGATAATTTCTGTATCGGAACATTATCTGACAATGGCGTTTTCACAAAAGTCATTGATTTTGATGGGGTCGACCCAGTGTTGAAGCTAATTAAGAAAACGGACTCCAATCGATTTGTTGGGTCTGATAATGAAACAGATCCAGGGGTACAGAATACGTATAATATCAATAAATGTCCTGTACGACTTGTTGATGGCAGCGGAAATACGGTAAAGATCGAGTGTCCTTGTGAGAGTAGCTCAGGCCCTTGCGGAAATAATTGTTACACATACGGATAATCCGACTCAATGAAACCTGTGATTCTCACTGAATACGCTATGCAATTCCTATGACACACCCAACCGAGAGTGTCAGGGTTGGGTGATGTCCTCATCGAACTCAATATTTAGTAAAAACCGCGGTCTCTATACCAAGCTCAATGCAAGTCATGATTAACTCCAGAAATAGTAACTCAACCGAATGATAAATGAAATCATACAGAATCAATAAAAGCACCTACTCCAATCCGAACAATAATAATGAGGTTCACTCTGAAAGCTGTGTTCACTACAGTCAGCTGATTTCCTATGAGTCATTAGGAATGCACAGCACTTGTCATGGCGCTGTTACCGAAGCAAAAAGAAGGGGGTATGCGAACGCTGATGGATGTATTAAATGTTGTAATGATTGTCATCACGGGTAATAATCCTTGTCAAAGGATCATACCCGAATAAAAGTGTTTTTCAACAAATAGAATCCAATTTGGACACATCAAACTCGGAAGATATGGAGCTTGACGGAAATACAAATGTATCACTGGCAAGAATCTCGAAAGTCAAGATTGATGCCGTCAAGGCACAGCTTGGTTAGAGCGCTCTTGGTAGGGATTCCCTAAATGATACTAACAGAAAAAAGAAGAGATGACAATTGTATACACATTGAAAAAAATGAAGGACACGGAAGAACTTCATCTGTTCGAGGCCACGCTGAACACTAACAAAACCTGTACTCCGAAAAAGCTATCCATATGCCAAAAAACGGACACGTCAGACAGTGCAGAAAACAAGTTCGCCTGTTACACAGAATCGGCTGCTCGGAAGAATTGTGCTGAAATTGGCCGTCAGGTATGTGGAACATGTGTCAGTCATCTGTATGAATCCTATGATAAATAATTTAGAACGAAAAGCAATGAGTTTTAAGCAAGGTGAAGTGGTTGTTTTGAAGTCAGGAGGCCCTGACAATGACCATTAATAAGGTAATTGGAGTAGACACTAGTAAAATTGAAAACGTGGCGCATAAGCGGGCTGGATATTCAGATGGCGATCTGGTATGTCAGTGGTTTACGGGAAACAAGCTCGAATTGGGAGTATTCTTACCCAGCTCGGTTGAGTTGGCCGAGTAACAATAAGCTCTAAAGAAGGAACAAATGGCCAACATTTCCCTAACTGATTTTATTGAGTATGTAACCAAAGTGGGGGGCACCAAATTCACCAAGGTCAAGCAGATAAAAAGTCGTGAAGACTATCACCCTGCCAAAGACTTTTGGAAACCCTTAAGAGAAGGTATTATCGAGTTTCACATGGCTGATGCCGAGAAGAAAGAATTGAGCAAAATCTCAAACTCACTCACAGATTTAAAGAAACTCAATCTCTATCCTGGGCTCATTAAGCAATACCAAAAGTTCTTAGGGCGCAAGAAAATTGAATGGTTTGAGCCTCCTTCAAAAATATGGAAGTCGAATGGTCTGGAGGTTAAAATTAATCCAGAGATCGGCCTATTCATAAATGACCAACCATACGCCATCAAACTCTATTTCAAAGCAGAAAAGATGTCTCAGACAAAAGTCGACCTGATTCTTCTGCTTATGAACGAACAATTGAAGAAACGGGACTATAAGGATGTTCAATTTGCGGTTTTGGATGTGCCGAATAATAAGCTATTTGCCAAAACTAAACTAGGGAAGGAACATATAGGTCTACTGGAGGGTGAGGCAATGAGTTTTATGAGCTTGAAACAATCGCCCAATGACTACCTGTGTCTACTGGAGGGTGAGGCAATGAGTTTTATGAGCGTATGGGACTCAGTATAGAAATTAACCAAGTAAAACATCATGAAAAACAAACCGACACAACCAAAACCACAGAAACCTTCAACCCCTCCCAACCCCAATTGGCCAAGCAAAAAACCTGGTCAGCCATCAGGGCCTGATAGAGGCAATGCTCCTGTGAAGAAGAAATGAACTTTCAGAAATACAAAACCAACTTAATCATTAAGCCGGGAAGCCGAAAACGGAATATAGAGTAGGCAGTATTTAAAATTCGGGGCTATGACAGTAAATCAATTGAAAGGTGCCATGAAATACTACTTGAAAGGCTACAACGATGAAGGCGTTGTTCTTTCAGACAGTACGGTTCACAATACGGTGCTAAGTGAGAATGATGGCATCGGCAATATCAATTCCAAAACCATGTACTTCCATAGCATCAAGCTGTACCTGCACAAAGGAGGTGAACCACAAAAATCATGGCCTGACAACTGGATGGAATTGAGTGTGGCCGACTTAGCTGATAAACTTCTTGCGTCATGAGGAGATTAGTCTTCAGCTGGTTGATGTTCTTGCCTTTGAGCATCTTTGCTCAAGAAAGTATTTCGCTTAGCGTTGGTGGGGTTAGCACAAGCACAAGACAAGGGGCAATTGATTTGGGTTTAAAGTTATTTGAGTCTTATGAATCAGTACTGAACAAGCCCCAAATAGCTGCTGGCCATAAGTGGTATATGTATGTAAAGCCACAGGCTGAGATTCGATATGGTAATGATGATATGTTTAATGGCTTTGTTGCTAAAGCAACAGGAATGTTCTTGTTTTTCGATACCACCACGGTCTTTGGTGTTAACGGTGCTTTAGATCCTACTAAGATGCAGTGGGTCATTCCCTATTCGGTTGGCCTGGAAACCAATAAGGATTTTAGAAACTACAACCTCATAGGTGAAATTGGTTTGATACCCTTTTATAAGGCTATAGCGGGTTCGAGAGGCGTTACTAATAAAACTTTGCTTAAGCTCAGTAACCAGACCAATTTCGGAATCTACTTTCAAGGAGGAAACAAGGTGGGGGGCTTAGGAACGGCCGATACTCTTGCGAACCAGACGGCCGGTGATGCATCTCAGACAGCTGAATCCATTGGCAATGGAATTGCACGGCTAAAGCTTATGGCAAACCTTAACCCCGTTCTCTTAAAACCGATCCAAGGAGACTTCAATATTCATTTGAGGCTTCAAGCCATTTATTGGTACGACCTAATCAACTCAGCCCATTACTATAGGGTAGAAGCTAAATTGGGAATTCAGGTCCTTAAGAATATCGCCTTCGAATTCGGATATGAAAAAGGTTCTGGCGCTCCCAACTTCAATACTGGAGACCAGTTTGGCGGAAACTTGAAAGTGAAATTATGAGATTGACAGAAAGATAGATTTTACTGGAGATGTCACACTTGTTTATAGCTGAGCCATTGACGCCTAACATAATTACCTAAACCCCAAACTCAACCCCCATGAACAAAGTCAAGATACTTTCGATAGACGGTGGCGGCATCCGCGGCATCATCCCTGCGGTCATCCTCAGCGCCATCGAAGATGGAATAAGGGCCCGAAAGGGAGAGCAGGCCCGCTTGGCCGACCACGTTCATCTTGTGGCAGGCACTAGCACAGGCGGCATCATTGCTTGTGGTATGCTGATACCGGATGAGGTGGACAACCTGCGCCCACGTTATACTATGGCCGAGGTACTCGACATATACATGGAAAGAGGTAAAGATATTTTTGACCGTTCTGCTCTACATAAGTTTCTAACCGTTGACGGTTTATTCGATGAAAAATACGAGGCCACTGGTCTGGAAAAGGCATTGCTTGAGAAATTCGGCAACACCCTACTGAGCGAGCTGCTGCGTCCGTGCATCGTGACGGCATACGACATCCAATATCGTAAGACGGTTTTCTTGGGCAGCCACAAGACCGATGAGGGCCGAAACACAGGTCGCGATTTTCTGGTGCGGCATGTGGCACGTGGCACATCGGCCGCTCCCACCTATTTTGAAGCAGCAAATGTGCCTTCCATAGCAGGGGTGCACCACGCATTGATAGATGGAGGCGTGTTTGCCAACAACCCCGCCATGTGCGCCTATGCCGAAGCCAGAGGAATGACCTTGGCAGACATTGAAAAACCTACGGCCAAGGACATGTTCATGCTTAGTATCGGCACAGGATCGGTGAAGAGAGAGTATCCCTACGCTGAAGCAAAGGATTACGGCAAGTTGAAATGGGTACAACCGGTCATCGACATCATGATGAGCGGCAACTCTGAAACCGTTTCGTATCAATTAGAGAAACTATTTGATGCAGGTGGCAATCCGAGCGGATACATCCGCATAGAGCCCGAATTGCACAATGCCAAATCGGAGATGGATGATGCATCGCCCGAAAACCTTGCCGCACTAAAGGAAGCAGGCATCAAATTCGTTTCCGACAATCCTGATGTAATCAAGGGAATCATTGAAACTCTTTTGGATGAAACACCTCCACAGCCATGACCATCACATCAACCCACGTAAAATACGTACAGACCGAGCTGAAGCGACTCGGCCATTATCTCGGGCCCATTGACGGTGATGCAGGCAGCGGCACCAAAGGCGCCTTGAAAATGATTGCCGGCCTGCCCGCCTCTTGGTCGTTGGAGAAGAAGCTGGTCGGGTTCATACAGATTCAGGCCGTGAAGGCCGGACTGGACCCAGGCCCTTTTGACGGCATTTGGGGGCAGCGCAGCTTGGCTGCCTTTGAGCAACTGACACAGCAGGCAGGCGCAGCAGTCAGCCAGATGGCGGCCACACAGATCATCAACCGCACGTTTTTCATGGAAGAGGTGAAAGCGAGCCTATACCGTGGGTCGCTTTCGGCCGGGCAGCGCCAAGGGCTGGATGCCATTCTGAACACTTGGCAGGCCGAACATGCCAATGGAGACGACCGCCACCTGGCCTACATGTTGGCCACCACCTATCACGAAACCGACCGCAAAATGCAGCCCATAGAGGAATATGGAAAGGGCCGCAATAGACCGTATGGCGTGCCCGATGCCGTTACGGGAAAAACCTATTACGGACGCGGATTTGTGCAACTGACACACAAGTACAACTACGCGTCTATGAGCCAACTGCTGGGTGTAGATCTGGTGAACAATCCCGAGCTGGCCTTGGACCTTGCCATCAGCACCCGCATCCTGTTCTTAGGAATGTTCCGAGGCACATTCACTGGAAAAAAACTGAGCGATTATTTCAGTGCCGCCAAAGAGGATTGGAAGAACGCCCGAAGGATCATCAACGGCACCGATAGGGCCGAAGACATTGCTGCCTATGCCCGTCAGTTTTACCGTGTCATTGCTTACAAACCTTGAACCATGGCCGAAAAGGAAAAACTCACAGAAACCGTAAGCAACCTACTTACAACCCTAAAAGACCGGGCAACCACCTGGGCATGGCCACTGCTCATTGCCCTATTCATGTTGCTCTACGATGAGGAGATACGCTTCCGACTGCGTTATAGTAACATCGAGTATGGTGATTTCAAGCTGACCCAAGGTACCTACGAGGCCATCTCAGACTTTGAATTGGAATGGAAGCGTTTCTTAGTACAACATGGCGATAGCGCAAGTCAAGAGGAACTCAAAACTTTCATAACCACTGCGCTCAGTCAATTCGAATTATCGAAGGAGGAGGTTGAGGCCAAGGCCACGGCCAGCGCAGCTGAGGTGAACAAGGCCGTTGATGTCAAGCACTCGGTTCAATCCTATGAAATGGCTGGGTTTGAAGCCATCATTACCGATAATCACGCTGAGGCGGTGAGGGCATTTGATGAGGCCTACGAGCTTTCTCCTACTTACCATAACGTGGATGAAATCCGCAGATTGCTCAAAACTAAAGGCGTAATAAATGATGATGTAATCAAGACGATTCTCACGGATTACACATGGGGCATGCCTTCGTCCATTGTCCTGAGATTGAAGAATAAAATCAGAAAAACAGAAATATGACAGCCAAGAAACCGAGCCCCAACGACCAACACAGCACGGTGAAGAACCCGAACAATGAGGATCACAAAATTGACCGCGACCACCGTAGCCGACAGATCGCAGAGCAGAAGAAGGTAGATCCATCAAAGAAATGAATCTGAAAAAAGGAGAAACATGGAAAAGACACAAGGTATAAAACCAGGCCCAAAGCCAAAAAAAGAGGACGGAACACCTGACAAAAGAAGACGGGTAAATCCAGAAACCAAACCAAAACATCCAGGATTGAAACCACATAAGCACGAGCCTGGCGATTAAAGAAATGTAGCAAAGGCCGCTCGGGTGTTCCCTGATCGCGGATCCGAGGTTGCCGTTGCACACGAAATTATGTTGGAATGTATAAGATGATTACAAGCGGAAGCCGAAAAGCTTGGATAGAGTAGGCAAGAACACCATCAACGCCTTAAAACGACCGAATGAGGACATTTTTCATTTTATGTTCCGGCTCAGATACTGATTGGCTTGAACGCTGCCCAAAAAAGGAGGTGAACAAGCATTCGGCCATAGGCAGCCTCGTCTTCATGACTGGCCTATTTGCATTTCTCACTGGTACATACTCCATGTACAGCCTCCTTTCCGTTGATATGGAGACTGGCAAAAGAGTGTTTTCCCTATCGGTGTTTTCCGCTTCTGTCGGTTTAGGAATGGTGTGGGGCATGTTCATTTTTCTTCTTGACAGATTCCTCGTTTCCACTATTAGCAAGAACTCGCCATGGTACTCACAGTTACTTTCTTTGACAATAAGGTTGGCTTTAGCATGTCTCATTTCCATTACGGTATCTCAACCGTTAGAAGTGCTCTTTTTCAGCACTCGGATAACTGAGCAAATGGGGATATCTGCGGACGAAGCCACCGACAGAGTGCTAAAGCAGCAAAAGGATGCCGTGGATTCGGCTGACCATCAGTTACAAGTAAACCAGACGGTTCTAAAAGACGCGTTAAAGCATGGTGCAACACAAAGCAGTCTTGAGAAAGAACTTGAAGCACAGTTGCGGGCCTGTAATACTCAATGCCAATATCTACGGGAATTACACAAACAAGAACTGACCAGTCTTTCTAAAAGGATGGCGGATGACCGAGAATCCGCCATGCGGCTTGAATCTCGTATCAGCAACCTGGATGTCGATGACCCAAATCTTCAGAGAGAATTAAGTACGGTGAACGCTCGATTGAAGAGTAATCGAACAGAACATAGTAGACTAAATCAAATAGTCAGTTCAACATGCACGACATGTGAAGGAGTTGTCACGAAACTCCTTGCCGCAACCACTAAGAGAGTGGAGGCCACGAAAACAACTCAGTCGGGTTTTACTCCCATACTTTCAATGGATTCAATTTCAAAGGAAATTGCACTAGAGGATCTGAATCGCCAAAAGGCGATTTCTGACTCAATTCACCGGATTGCTTTTAGTGAAAACATCATAACCCAACTTGAAGCCTTGTATAAATACCTCCATGTAAGTTCGGACCATCCTGAATACGAAACGAGGAAAAGAAGTAGCTATGGCTATTTGCTTTTGATTCTCATTTTTCTGATTGTCGAAATTGCACCTATTCTTTCCAAGGTATTGAGTTCGAAAGGAGAGTATGAGTTGATTGAAGCCCATTACCTTAAAACCTTTGTTAACCAACTTGAAAAATTCGAAGAGGAAAGGGTGAAACGATACACCTTTGAGTATGAACGACAAACGGACGAACACGAATCCATCGTTCATCAATTCTACTCGATTACAACCCCGTTAAGATTGGCATTCGTTCAACAGTTAATCACGGAATGGAATGCAACTTGGAATCAGCTTAAGAAGCCATTCCGCGAATTAACAAATGAAGTTTCGCTGCTGCTTGAATATGATATTGATGTGCGTGACAACCGTGAATATCGAAATCGCGGTAACGCAAGCTCTGGCACTTCTTCACCGCTCGGCCTTTCTTGGGTTAAAGAAAAGCTCTTTGGATCGACTCTTTCCGGAATTGGGAATTCTCTCGCAATTGGTTTAAGCGTTGTGGCAGTTTTCTACTTTACAAAGGCCATAGGCATTGAATGGGAAGATGTGAAACTCATATTGACAATTTTTAGCTGATTTATATCATATGGAACAGAATTCAAATGGTAGTAATCCAGAAAGGGATCGAATTCTTTTGCAGGAGGGTGAACAGCCCCCAACCAAATCCAAATCACGGACAGGGATACCTATGGTCGTCAAGGTCTTCATATTTACCACGGGCATCGGTATAGTTGCGGTTGTAAGCCTCAAGGTATTGGTGAGCATGATTCCTCAAGAACGCATACTTGCCGAAGGAGACGATGGCAAGTCCAGACAAACAATCGATACCAATGCATTACGGATTCGAGAGCTAGAACGAGCGATTTTGGATTTGCAAAGACAAAAGCAAGAATCGGAAAAGCAACCAGAAGAAACGACTGCCAATCACCGAATCAACATTTCGTCTATTACAGATTCTGACGTCAAAGAAAGACAATCCAACTCTTCAAAGTATGCTAACGATATAGAAGCCTTGCTAGACGGTATATCTCAATATAAAAGCGTAGGAAGGTTCAATGAACAGCAGCATCGCAGCCTTTCCAAGGAATGGTCAAAGTTTCTTGAAATCAAGCTACTTGCTTCAGACAACTCTAAGCTCAATAAAGCCAAGAAAGATCTGGACAGCGTGAAAAAAGCAGTAGTCGAATCCAAGCCGTATGTGGCTCCCTCGACACCCGAACCTCTCATTAGAAACCCTGTAAACCCCACCACACCCAGCAATGCGACCGAAAATGCGGGTCAAGATAAGTTTCCCAAAGAGCCGCCCATCCCTGTCAGCGAGCCCACCAAAAGTGAGGTCATCACCCCCTCCGTCATTGAGAAACACTCGCCATCAGTCTTAAGGATTGATTTAAAGGATGAAAAATCTATTTTGCTTAGAGAAGACTCAAACAAAAACAGTAAAAAGTTAACTACGATTTCCACCAATGGAAAGGAATACGACATCATTGATGTAAGCGCCTCAAAGCAAGCAATCACTTTGGACGATTTTGGAGATAAGGTGGTGACGGACTACTGGTATAAAATCCAAGTGCTTGAAAAAAAGAAACCCATTACAGGGTGGGTTTTCGGCTATTATACAAGCATGAGCATCCAAGAGTGAATTTTGGACTGATGGAAGCCCCAGATGGACGGGACTTTCCGAAGATCGACTGAACCTGATAACTAACAAGTAACGGCTCACATAAGCAATTACGGCTTACTTTAGGGGGCGGAGGAGGTCAACCTCTGTACGTTGAAAAATCGGTAAACTAAGTATTGTTCCATACTATAAACAATAAGCATTGAATTAATTGACATGGACAGAATAACCAAATCTTTACTTGAAGAGTTCGTAAAGCAAAACGGTCTTGAGAACATCGCAGAAGACCAAGCTTTTGAACATTTCACGGGTTACATAGTAACCTCCAAACATTTCACAGAGAGTTTTTCTTCGGAAGATATTCATGTTGGAGCAGGCAACGATTGCGGAATTGATAGCATTTCCATTATTGTCAACGGTTGTTTGGTAACGGAGCCTGTGGAAATAGAAGATTTGGCCGACACAAATGGTTACCTAGATGTCACATTTATTTTTAATCAAGCAGAAAGGTCAAGTAGTTTCGAGACAGCCAAAGTTGGTCAGTTCAGTTTTGGAATCAATGATTTTTTTGCCACTACTTCAGCCTTACCGCAAAATCAACATATAAAGAAGAAGGCACTAATTGTCAATGAAATTTTTAATCGGAGTAGCAGGTTCAAAAAAGGTAATCCTCAATGTTTTATTTATTATACCACCACGGGCAAATGGACCGAAGACGCAAATCTGGTAGTCAGAAAAAATGCAGTTATCAAAGATTTGCAAGACCTTTCCTTGTTCCGAAAGGTAGAATTTGAATTTATAGACGCTGAGAAAATTCAATCTTTGTTTAGGGAAACAAAGAACGCCATATCGACCGAAATCAGTTTCACTGAACGAATAACGCTTCCGGAATTGGCTGGAATTGAACAAGCATACTTAGGCTTATTAAGTTCAACTGAATATTTAAAGCTTATTCAGAATACCAATGAAG
Organism: Flavobacteriales bacterium; assembly: GCA_021739695.1. NCBI lineage: Bacteria > Pseudomonadati > Bacteroidota > Flavobacteriia > Flavobacteriales > Flavobacteriales bacterium. The sequence goes on from JAIPBM010000013.1 coordinate 50,009, forward strand.
AGGTAATAACTTCAATTTTCTATGACAATGTGAGACATTGGCAAGAATGGAACTCCGTGAATAGGGAAATAAAAGAGACTCTTGAGAATGAGTCCGCGAAGCTTTATTTCCCACTGCTGAATAATGGCGTTACACTAATTGCAAAGCGAATAATTCCTACAGGAAATAAATTTGTTATAGAGGATTATCAAATTGTTAATGGCTGTCAAACGAGTTTTGTGCTGTACGAAAGCAGGCAACACCTTAATGAAGAAATCCTGATACCGGTTCGCCTTATAGCGACCGACAATTCTGAAATAAAAAACTCCATAATTAAAGCGACAAACAGGCAAACCGAGGTGACTGAAGAACAATTGTTTGCGCTCGCAGACTTTCCAAAAAAGTTGGAAACTTATTTTCCAACATTTGAAGGAAGTAAAAAGCTGTATTACGAAAGGCGTTCCCGACAATACAACTCAGAAGAAGAAGTCGAAAAGGTTAGAGTTGTTAACATGACAACTCTTGTTAGGGCATTTGCTTCCCTGTTTCTAGGCTTTCCTCACCGTACAACCCGTAACTACAAAGCCCTGCTAAAGTCAATAAATACAGACATTTTTCACAAAGACCATAAACTTGAAATGTATTATGTCTCTGCATACGCTCATTACAAGTTGGAATATTTCTTTCGAAGTGGTGTAATTAATTCTGACTTGAAGCCTGCGCGTTATCATTTGCTATATTTATTCAGGTTGCTCACCAACAGTACGACACCGCCTAGGCCAAATTCGAATGAAATGACACGTTACTGTAGTTCTTTGACTGATGTGCTGTGGGACGATGCGGCTGTTCGAGCCAAATTTCTTGAAGCGGCAACTCTCATATACCGGGTTGCAAACGGGAATTTGCATAACGACAACATACGGACAGAACCGTTTACGAAGTTAGTAGAGGAAGAAGCCGCAAAATTATAGTTAGGCCAACTGCTCACTGTACTTGTGAGCATGTCCCGTTGGATTACTCGTGTATGTTTGACACTACCAGTTTCAAGCTAATCGACAAACAACTCCTCCACTTTAGCGTTTACGCATTTCAACGTACGCACACAAAAACCCGAATACTACTTTTGTGGTCGATGAGATGCTGCCCTTGAAAGCTCTATTCATTCAGTTCTTAGGTGTCGTGTCAATATCAATACTCCTTCTGTTTGGCTCCAGCGGCCGTTAAACAACCGTTAGTCGAACTCATAAATGCCACTTATTAAGTCAGAGAAGTCTCTCCGGAAGTTTGACATCTCTACTGTCGGCTCTACTAGGTAATTATGTATTTAGTGTGCTAACGAGTGCTAAAAACGCGTCAAAATGGTTCGACATTTGTCCGGTTGGCTCCACGAAGTTCAAAGCCAACCGGATTATCGAACCATTTTCGATAATCCGGTTTTTGATTTATATCACGGCATTAATTCCAACCTTAGCAGTCCCTGCTTTGGCCGTTAAACCCCATACTACTGAGAACACCATTGCCGTTCTCCCATTCGTGAACATGAGTTCGGATGCGGAGAATGAGTACTTCAGCGATGGGATCACGGAAGAAATTATCAATGCTTTGGCCAAGATCGGTGGGCTCAAGGTCACATCTCGAACGTCTGCGTTCTATTTCAAAGGCAAGAATATTCCCATTACGGAAATAGGAAAGCAACTGAATGTTTCTACGGTTTTGGAGGGGAGCGTTCGGTTGGCGGGGAATTCCATGCGCATTACCGCGCAGTTGATTGATGCGGCCGAGGATTTCCACTTTTGGTCGGAGACCTGGGACAGGAAACTTGACAACATCTTTGAGGTTCAGGATGAGATAAGTCTGCTGATCGCTGATCGCTTGCGCGAGCATTTCGGGCACTTCGAAATTCAGGAACATCTGGTGGAAAAGAAGACCGAAAGTTTGGATGCGTACACGCTCTTTCTGAAGGGACGCCATCATTTCAACAAGTGGAATCCAGAGGATGTAAAGCAATCGATGGCGTTCTATGAGCAGGCTTTGGCCATAGATCCCAATCACACAGAAGCGATGGTCGGTTTGGCCGATGCGTATAGCTTCTTGGCCACCATTGCGGTCATCTCTTACGAAGAAGGTTGGGGGAAATGCGCGCAGCTGACGCATCAGGCGCTTGCCATCAATAGCGAGCTTCCAGCGGCCTATTACCAACTCGCCAATCTGGCGTTTTTCGCGAGATGCAACTTTCGCGAAGCATTTGAACATGCTTCTAAGGCGATAGAACTGAACCCGAACCATGTGGAATCGCAGCAGTTTATGGCCTTTCTCTACATTTTGGCAGGGAAGAAAGAACTAGCGGTCAAGCACCTGAAAATGGCGCTGACCATCGATCCGCTCTCTCAGGAAACGCAGTTCTACAGCGGCTACATCGATTATATGTTGGAGGATTATTCCAGTTCGCTGAAGCAGTTGGATGCGTGTTTGGAGGTCAATCCGATGAACATTCCCGTTCACGCGGTTAAAACCCAGTGCTTGCTCAAATTGGGGAGATACGATGAGGTGTTGAACTACTTCGATGCACTGCCTTCCGCGATTGTGATCTTGGCGGAGAAGACAGGTTCGATGGCCTTGGCGTATGCCATGAAAGGAGATGAGGCGAAAGCGGCTGAGTATTTTGATATGCTGAGCGAACAGGCGAAAGGAGAGAACGGCTTTACGGCAGACGCCTACCTCTTTCAGTTTTATGCCGCAAGCCATCAGTCCGATAAGGCATTCGATTGGGTTGCAACAGCCATCAAGAGCGGTTCTCCGCTTTTGCTTTTGCGCTATTCCGATCCGCTGATCAATCCGATAAAAGACGACCCGCGCTACGAGCACTTTCACAAGCAATTGTTCCCAGAGGAGCTGTTTGTAGAAGCGCCAGAAACGGTGACGAAAAAGAAAGCCTTGCTTGATGCAGAAGCTGCGGCCATGTACAAAGCGCGATTGCTGGAGCTAATCGAAACGAAACAACCGCACCTTGATCCCGACCTTTCCTTGCGCTCCTTGGCGAAGCAAGTGGACATTCATCCGAACCAGCTTTCGTGGTTATTGAATGATGGTTTTGGAAAGAACTTCAATGAGTTCATCAATCAGTATCGCGTGTTGGCATTCAAACGTTTTGCGCTTGATCCTGCCAATGAGAACATAACGGTGATGGCACTTGCATACGACAGTGGTTTCAATTCGAAGACGGTGTTCAATACCTATTTTAAGAAGGAAACGGGTATCACTCCGAAGGAGTTTCTGAAAGGATAGCGCGTGGAAAGCCTTTCACATATCGCCCGAAAATCAATTGCCGTTCTCCCGTTTGTGAATATGAGCGCGAGTGAGGAGAACGAATACTTCAGCGATGGAATCACGGAAGAGATCATCAATGCCTTGGCCAAGATCGCTGAGCTCAAGGTCACTTCCCGAACGTCTGCGTTTCACTTCAAAGGCAAGAATATTCCTGTTCGAGAGATCGGGAAGCAACTGAATGTATCCACAATCCTAGAAGGCAGCGTTCGCCTGTCGGGCAATGCCATGCGCATTACCGCGCAGTTGATTGACGCTGAAGAAGACTTCCACTTCTGGTCGGAGACCTGGGACAGGAAGCTGGACAACATCTTTGAGGTGCAGGACGAGATAAGTCTGTTGATCGCTGATCGCTTGCGCGAGCACTTCGGACACTTTGAAATAGAAGAAATTCGAGACGTAAAAAGCGGTAATGTCAGCGCATACGAGTTGTATCTGAAAAGCAAATTCAACTTTTACAAGTTTCAGAAGGATGACATCCTTTTGGCGATCGGTCAAATTGAGGAGGCCATAGAAAAGGACGCTTCCTGCCCTTTTTATCATGCATCTAAAGCCATCTATTACGGGTATTTAGGACTGATAAACGCCATTCCCAGCGAGGAGGCTTTTACTGTCTCGAAGGCTGCTGCGGAAAAGGCAATCCAACTTGATCCAACCGACCCTGAGGCCAATTACTCCATTGGAATGGTCGGTTATTTTTTCGAGAAAGATCTGGACATCGCTCAGATCTATGGTGATCTGGCATTAAAGTATCGTCCGAATTACGTCAATGCGCTATTGGGACGTTCGGTCATTGATGTTCTGACCGACAATCCAGAAAGGGCTCTTGCGCGAGTAAAAAAAGCCATCGAACTGGACCCGCTTTCGCCCGCTAACATATATTATCATGCCGCTGCGTTGCTTCGGATTGGGAGATATAAAGAGGCGTTGGTGGTGGCGAATGGCATGCTGGAAGCAATTCCTCATCATACGAACGGCTATTGTTTGAAGGGTACCATCCTCACCCGTCTGGGGAAATACGATGAGGCCATTGAGCATTATAAAGCCGTGCCAGTAGCCACCGATACAACTGAAGTCTACAACGCTGGAATTGGCATCGCCCATGCCACCAAAGGAGAATTCTCAAAAGCCAGGGAGTACTTGGAGAAGGTGGAAAATGAACCTCAGAATTTTCATTTGGCATCCGAGGAGAATGCGGTGGTCATCATCAATATATACTTAGGGAATTTTGACCTTGCGTTTAATGAAATTGAGAAAGACATCAAGGCAAACAAGTACTATCTGAATTTCTATAAAGAGAACCCTGCGTTCAAGCTTTTATCGGAAGATCCTAGATATCCGATCTTCGATACGATATTTAAAACCAAAGGGACCAAAAACGAACAGCCAACTGGTTCTGATCTTTTGTCTGACCTGAGTAATGAAACGGTTGCGAAAAAGAAAGCACCGCTTGATGAAGGAGCGGTGACTTCGAGCAAGACGCGGTTGCTAGCACTCATCGAGAAGGAAGAACCGTATCTCAACCCAGACCTTTCGTTGCGCTCCTTGGCCACTCAAGTGGACATCAATCCGAACCAGCTTTCGTGGTTGCTCAATGAGCATGTTGGTAAGAACTTCAACGAATTCATCAATCATTATCGTATTGAAGCATTCAAGAAATTGGCATCGGATCCTGTGAACAGCAATCTCACCGTGATGGCGCTGGCGTATGATAGTGGTTTCAATTCCAAAACGGTGTTCAACACGTATTTCAAGAAGGAAACAGGTCTTACACCTAAGGAGTTTCTTAGAGGGTAAATTAGGAAAGACCATCAAGGTTTCGAGAACCTTGATGGTCTTCCATCCTAAAAATTGATGCGATACAGCAGCATCGGAAACAGCCCCAATTGGTTCACATCCACCAGCGTGTTTTTCTTGGCATCGTAGGCCTTATTCAACGGGTTTTTCTTGTTCGTCACGTTCTGAATATCAAAGGCCAATTCCTGCGTGACCTTCCTTCCAATGCGCTTGTATCCAACACGGATATCCAATCTGTAATACGGCTTGAATTGTTCAGAGAATGCAAGATCGTTGCGATAAACCGCTTTGCCCTCCAAAGCTGATGCATCCTCATCTATTGGAGTGTAGCGCGAACCGCCAGCAAGGGTAAACTTGACATCAAACAGCAGGTAATTGCTGGTTTTGTGTTCTCTGTTCTTAAATAGTTGGAGTTCGTATCCGCCCAGCGCGTTGAGCACATAATTGCCGTTGAAAGCCGTGTTGCGGGTAATGCCATCGCTTGCTCTGTACTTCGAGTCATAGAGCGAACCAGTCAGCAACCAGTAGTAGCCTTTGGTCAGAAACTTCTCGAATGTGAGTTCCAGTCCGTAGTTATTTCCTGTTCCCTTGTTGGTCATCTTTTCGGGTTCATCCGTATTGAACCCGCCAAAATTGAGGGCAGAATAGGAGCTGCTGTCTGCATCCACAATGGCGTTGTAGATATGCTGATAGTAGGTTTCGGCTTTAAAACGCATGTTGTTCGGCAACGACCAATCGTAGCCCAAAACGAAGTGTTGACTTCGGACGAAATCCACGTTCTTGTTTGGTGTTGTCTTGTTTCCGAGCGCATCTTCATCCACGTTGAAATACACAGCCATCGGTGCCATCTGGCTGTGCAGACCGTAACCCATAGAGAGGCTGTGCTTCTCGGCCACTTTCCAGGCCAATCCCCAGCGTGGCTCAACCGCATACGAATTATTGATGGTGAGGTATTGTCCGTGCAATCCCGTATTCATCGTCCATTTGTCGTTCCATTTCCACTGCCATTGCATGTACGGTTCGATGAGGCCCGTTACTCCTTCAAAATCGGTGAGCGTGACGTACCTATCCCATTGATTGTTGTAGGCGCTATCCTTCATGATGGTGTAGAAAGCACTTCCGCGCACACCCACTTTCACGCTGTGTTTGGCGTTGAATTTCTTCTTGTAGAAGAAGGCGCCCTGAAAGCGATGGTTTTGGAAATCGCTTCGGTACCAATCGTGGATACCGCGCTCTGCATCCAAACTATCGACCACGTTTCGGTTAACGATGGAGCTGGCAGCCAAGGTGAACTTGGTGTAGGCGTTTTTGGGGAGAATGTAGGTATGCGTCAAGCCGACCACGCCCAGCATGTTTCGGTTGCGCACATCGCTATCGCCTCTTCCGTAAAGGTTGTAGTTGGATGTGTCTTTTTCCTCGCTTGCCAAGAGGTTGATGCTGCTGATGCCGCCCATTCCGAACAACTCAAAGATGCCCGCTTTCTTGGTCGGGAAACGCACCTTAAAACTCAAATCCTGATACTCTGGAATAGCAGAACCCGTTCCGAAATCAACTCCCATCAGTCCTAAGAGACCAAGGGTTGAATAACGGTAGTTGATGAGGTAGGAAGAGCCCTGCTTTTTGGAGAATGGGCCTTCGGCACCGAGTTCCAGACCGTTAAATCCCAATTGCCCCAAAAACTGATGTTTTTCATTGTTTCCCGAACGGAGTTTCAGGTCAAAGACACCCGAAACCGCGTTGCCATATTCAGAAGGAAAGGCCGAGGTCATGAAATCGGAATTGGCCAATACATTGCCGTTGAGCATACTCACAGGCCCACCTGTTGCTCCCATGTTTCCAAAATGATTGGGGTTGGGAACATCCACTCCGTCTAATCGCCACAGCAATCCCAACGGGGAATTTCCTCGGATGACAATATCGTTCTGCGCGTCATTCGCGCTTCGGATACCTGCAAAATTGCTGGCCATTCGCGACACATCCTGACGCGCACCTGCAAAGCGGTCGGCCTCTTCGGTAGAGAACACACGGGCCGAAACGGTGGTCATTGTATTCATCGGTTTTTCCTTTTCGCGACTGGCACTCACCACCACTTCGCCTTTCTGCATTACCTGTTCTTCCAGTTCAATATTCAGCACCAGTTCTTTTCCGCTGGTGAGGACAAGTCCAGAAAGAACAGCTGGGTTGTAACCGAGATAGGTCACTTTAATATCGCAGCGGCCAACCGCCACATTTTCAAGTTTGAACTTGCCATCAAGATCTGTGGAAGCACCGACTATCGGGTCTGAATCGAGGAGGATGACGGTAGCACCGATCAATGGGACTTTGCTTTCAACATCCGTAATGGTCCCGCGAATGGTTTCGGTTTGTGCGAAGACTGTGCTACTGGCAAGAATGAATAAATAGGTTAGACGTTTCATGGTTTGATTTTTAAGGGTTTGATGCAGTTGTTTTTTTAATTCGACTGCAAATCTGGGGAGGTCGATCTGCTTAAAAGTTCCGAATTACCCTTTGTGGTTCGGATATGTAATTCCGAACCAACACTTGGGATTCCGAACGTCTGCGGAATATGCCGCCAGCACCTTTGTCCTCGTAATCAAAACCAAAAACACATACATCATGAAAGCAATTATCACAACGGGCTACGGCTCACCAGAAATCTTTAAAATGGATAACGTGGCCAAACCAACAGCAAAGCCAAATGAACTCTTGATCAAAATTCACGCGTCTTCTGTAACGAAAGCAGACACCATGATGCGTACTGGGAAACCTTACATCGGGCGTTTGATGCTCGGCCTCATGAAACCGAAAAACCCGATCTGGGGAACAGGTTTTGCAGGCGTAATAGAGGCAGTCGGTTCGGAAGTCACCCAATTCAAAGTGGGCGATAAGGTATTCGGAGAAAACATCGAAACCTTCGGAACCTATGCCGAATACGTAACGGTTGCTGAAGATGGAATTGTGGCACATCTTCCCGAAAACTTACCTTTTGAAGAGGCGGCAGGTATGGGCGATGGCGGCATCACTTCACTCAATTTTCTGTGCAACTTGGGAAATGTAAAACCAGGAGATAAAGTGCTTATCAATGGCGCTTCGGGCGCTTTGGGAACGGCAGCGGTTCAAATTGCAAAGCATTTTGGCGCGGAGGTAACAGGCGTTTGTAGCACGCAGAATGTTTCGCTTGTGTGGGAGTTGGGTGCCGACCACGTCATCGACTACACCAAAGAGGATTTCACCGAAAACAAGAACAGTTACGACCTAATTTATGATACGGTGGGCATGCGCGCATTCTCCGAATGTTGTGACACATTGAAAGAAAACGGTGTCTATGCATCTCCCGTTCTAGGAATGCCATTGTTAGGTCACATGTTGGCGAGTTCCATAATCGGAACGAAGAGAGCCAAGTTCTCTGCCACGGGTGCTTTACCTCACAAAGAGATCAAGCGCTTGTTGGCTCTGCTGATTGACATCATCGAGGCAGGTCATTTAAAAGGAATTGTGGACCGCAGTTATCCATTGGATAAAGTGGTGGATGCCCACGAATACATTGACAAAGGCCACAAAAGAGGAAACGTAGTTTTGAAACCTGAGGCTTAACCCATTAACACAACAACAAATGGAAAAGAAAGAAACGAAATACATAGGAGCAGGCATAGCCCTCGGAACGGCCATTGGTGCAGCAATGGGAGTGGTCTTTGACAATATTGCGCTGGGAGTTTCAATGGGCACGGCCATTGGAGCTGCGTTCGGATACGCCATTCAGGAAAAGAAGAATAAGAAATCATGAAAAACACATTAGAACCCAGCTGGCTTAATAGACCGCAATATCCATTCGATAATCGATACATACAGCTTAATGCTGGAAAGATGCATTATATAGACGAAGGAGAAGGAGATGCCATTCTTTTCGTGCATGGCACACCGGCTTGGTCTTTCCTTTATCGAGAACATATTCGGTCATTATCAACGAACTACAGATGCATTGCCATTGATCATATTGGTTTTGGGTTGTCGGAAAAACCTGATGATTTTGATGGAACGCCACAGTCTCATTCACAAAATCTAACGGAGTTCATCGAAAAGCTGGATTTGAAGAATATTACACTCGTTGTGCATGATTTTGGTGGACCGATTGGTCTTTCTTCCGCAATTAAGCATCATCACAGAATCAAGCAACTGATTATGTTCAACACTTGGCTTTGGGAAACGAAAAACAATCCAGAAGCGCAAAAGGTGGATAAAATATTGAATAGTGCAATCGGCAAATTCCTTTATCTCCGATTGAATTTATCGCCAAAGTTGTTGCTGAAACAAGGGTTTTCGGATAAGAACAAGCTCACGAAGAAAATTCATAATCAGTACATCAAACCGTTCCCAGATAAGACCTCGCGGGTTTCTCTCTTAAACCTTGGAAAGTCATTGGTTGGTTCGTCAGATTGGTATCAAGAACAGTGGGAGAAGTTGGATGCCTTAGCTGACAAACCGTGGCTTATCCTCTGGGGAACAAAAGATGGTTTTATTACTCCACAGTATCTTCAGAAATGGAAGAAACGATTGCCAGCAGCAGTAGTGAAAGAATACGAGTGTGGTCACTTCGTACAAGAAGAAAAGCCCAGTGAAACGATTGAAGAGATCGACAGATTTATGAACCAAGCTTAATTTAGTGTGGTTAAACCATTCCTTTTAGCTTGCAAATCAGTAAAAAATCATTCCAACGGTTCGACATTTGTCCGGTTGGCTCCACCAAGTTCAAAGCCAACCGGATTATCGAACCACTTTTCGATAATCAGGTTTGGAGGGCTTTAGAGAAGTAGCTGGGATTGTTGTAGAGTAAGGGGTGAAATCTTCGGAGAAATCTGAGAACACTCGAATTTCACATGCTGATCTGAGCCATCGCATGTTGGGCTCCATCGCTATAAAAGTTCAAATGAATGACTGACCCTTGAATGGTTCCATCGGCAGTCATGTAAGAACCGATGTTGGTAATCGGATCCATGGTCACAGTTCCAGTGCTACAATTCAGATTCAGAACTACTTGATAGGTTGTAAGTCCGACTACTCCACAGCAAAAAGCCTTCTCAATTGAGAAGGCTTTTTTGGGCAATACCCCATCTAAAAATCGATTCTAGACAGACCAGCGTCAACGAAACAATAAGGTAAGTAATGGGGATTACTGGGGTTACGTTTTGAACCCGTAAATCAATTATTTCCATGAACTTATTCCGCGGGTCACGACAGATCTGAAAATGCGCTTAAATTACAGTGATGAAAGCTATTTGGGTTATTGTGTTCAGAAAAGCAAATGATATGACTCCATGAAGAATCCAGACTTGCTAAACCAGGTCACTGGAAAACGGCAGTTATCGCCACGATGGTCGTCTCGTTATAGGGCGCAGGATTTGTTGAGGCAGGATGCTGAACTGTCAAAAACAAGGTTGAACCATCAGGAGTCATGGCAAGTCCTGTCTGCTCGCAACCTTCAGGACCAACGGTAAGTCGTTTCACCTTTTTCGGATCCGCCTTCGGACCATCAATAGGAATTAGGTAGGTTTCCATGTAAATTTTTCCCTGTTCCCAAGATTCGATCTTTTCATTTATGATCATCCCCACGCTAGCATCCTCACAAACGATCAGATAATCCTTGCCGAATTGATTGACTGCGATCAACCCGTCAGGAGCTGTCAGATAGCCCCCATCGGGCAATTTCCCACCTTCCAAAAAAACATCCAATCGACCTGTCTCAGGTTCAAAAACAAGAATTCTTCCAAATGGATCATGCGTCTTGTTGATTCCTGTGCTGACAGGCGCTTTTGTTAAATGATGGGCCATTTTGCCTCCCTTCGAAATAGCATCGGAATAATCGACACTTCCGCCCGACTCACTTATGTAGATCTTTCCATTGATTCCATCGATCCATTCGTTCGATGTAAGTAGCGTTGCTCCTTTGCGCACTGCGATGTCGTGGATATGGATCAATGAGTCCCGTTCCATCGGAAGCGCGAACCATGATCCACTTTCAGCATCATCACTCTGACGGTAGGCAAACAACTGACCTTTAGCATAATCACCAGCACTTTCAGCTACGAACTTGAAGAAAACACCAGGCTGAGCATCATCCGTAAGAAAAACCGTACGATTGTCGGGCATGCAAAAGGCATCCTCGTGAGAGTAACGCCCCATTCCATAAACTTTTCGAAGCGGTTTTCGGGTTGACATATCCACTTCTACCATCCATCCGAGGTTCTCATTGCGCTTTAAGCCATCAATGTCGGCCGTATCAGCATGGTCAAATTCGCTATTGTACAATTCCATGTTTGTGGCCGGAGGATATTCCTCAGCAGTAAGAATGGTTCCGTTGGGTGTGACCGTTCCACCACAGTTATGCCAAGTGCCTCCTAATGCGGAAAAATCGATGTTGTTTCCGTTTCCGACCCGCTTCCAGTTTCCGTTTTCCCGTTTCACTTCAATCCAAGCCATTCCGCCTCCGTTGCCCAAGGCAGGATTATCATTCCGTAATTCGTGGTTCATGAATAGCAAACCATGTTCGCTCGAACCATCGATAGGTAGATAGCTCAGAAAATCAATCCCTCGCTTAGCAGGAAGTAATGTGCCATCTGAGTAAACGGCACTGTCATAAACACTTCTATACAGTATATCTACAACTGCCCCATCCGGTACAATTAGTGTTTTGTTGTTGTAGTTATTGACAACAGAAATGAACTGTAATCCTTCATTGGTCACTTCATAAACAGTTGAACTAGGTTTTTCGGAGCACCCGAAAATCAATAAAGCTGAAGCTAAAAATAAGTAGGTGGATCTATTCACAATACGAGTTATTTGAATAAAACTGAAAGATTACGACCTGTAGACCAGACGTGGGCAGTTCGTGGTTTTCTGGTCACGCTCAAAGTGTCGAAATGATGTTGTTGGTTCAATCTGAATGAACTTTCGGTTGCCTTTTCGAAAACGCAAATACAATACATATTTAATTATAAAAAAAACAAAATTGTAAGCCAATCGTGCTGCACAAATCAATGATTTGATCAAAGTGGTAGCGGTCTTTGCAAGTTTATTGTAGACATTTTAGCATATAACTCGACCAAGAGTTTGACGAGCCTAATGTCTAGTTTGAAACCAATCTAAAGGAGTTCAGAAGGTTATTACATCGTTATTTTACGCAATGGTGTTTACACTAGTCTATAAGCAAGATGTACTCAGGAATCCAATGTTGCGTTAACGTAATGCGCTAAGATGATTGATTTATTCTCCATGCCCACCAAAGTACGCAGTTGCTACGGTCCGATATTCAACTTACCAGTGTCTTCAATGTAGACTTTAGCTCCATTATCAGACTCAATACTAATGGTATGGCATACCCCAACGTTTGTGGGTAGAATATGTGGATTGTGAGGTGTAGATGGAATGAGCACATCAGTGTTTTGGTTGGGTACTTTCAGATCATTCCAGTTGTTACAGTCGTGCCAGTCGATGTTTTTAACACCATCCCAAAGTCCTGCCTGAAAACCAGTAGTGGTGAATGAAAATGTGACGCAACTGCCTGAATAATCCTGTCCACCGTTGTTGTAGTTGCTGTTATTGCTGTAACCTATCCAGTTGCTGGGATCGTTGATTCTCCGAATCCAACCAATTTGATCGGTCGCAGCCATCGAACCAGTATATTTCACCTTGTCGTTATTCGAAATTCCTTCAAGGTCGATTGTAAAACACTCCGTATCCTCGGGTCGGGTAGATCCTGCTGTACTGGCATAACCTGGAGCCGATTTCCAACCAGTGGCCGTCCATCCCCATACAACATCTCCTGTGTAAGTTGCATTATGACTTCCAGCTGGATTTGACCACGCCCCGTTCTGGAAAAGCCAGATCTGGTCGTTCTGGTTCAGGTCGAAATCGAAGAGGTTACCATTTAGAGAAGTAATGCTCCAGTTTGCATTATCATTAGCTCCGCAATTAATGACTGAGAAGTCTGACGCTGAATTACCTGCTCCTTGCAAACACAAGGTCGTTCCCGCAGGAATAGTTCCACCCGATGTGCGAGTGATACGTATCACACCCTCCGTATCTCCCCAAAGCCCTGATGAAATACGCTCGAAACCATTGTCGTTGAATTCGATGGAAGCACCAACAGTTATATCTTGAAATGAGAAGAAACACACCTCATCATCGCTTCCACTACCAAGATATTGCGTATTAACAGAAACGATGGCCATGTCTCCTGCACCGAAATTGGTAATGTCATTTGGGATTACCGAGACCTCAACACCTGAGCTCCAATCCATTCCTTTACGAACAAAAATCTCGAAGTAATAGGTAGTTCCATTGGTCAGTCCACTGACATCCACCGTATTGGTGTTAAAATCAGCAAAATAAACCACCTGATTAGGAGCTGCATAAACGGCATCGGGTGCATATGCGGAACCATCGCCCGAAGGACTGAAACCGATACCTGGCGTTTCGTTAGCTACAACCAATACCTCATCGAAGCAGGCCACATTCGGGTTGGTCCATGAAACCAGTGCTGATTGGTCGTTTCCGACCGCGTTGGCAAGAGTCACATCGCCCAACTCTGCAATTCGCGTTAGCGAAGTACTGGTTGAGTACTCGTAATCACTGCCCGAACCCAAGGAATATGCATATAAGCGAAAGGTGTACGAATTCCCGAATGTTAGGCCTGTGACAGAGGCGGTAGTACCAGAACCAATGTACAGCACACGCGAGTTGGGAGTTGTTGTTCCGAAAGTTGGGGCCAACGAGTAATTCAAATTCCAAGTTTGGGAGGAAGGGTCCAGACCATTAACGCTATGTGCACCAGTGACCTCTCTCGCTACAAGCAAGTATCCATCAACATTGCCAATTGCTGGAGTTGTCCACGAAAGCTCTACCCCTGTAGTAGAAACACATAAATCTGTGAATACAGTTGGCACTTCTGGAATAGTGACAAAATCAACATTTCCTGAAATTCCCGTAGTGAAATACTTCTCTGCACCAACTCCGCAATCATATTCAAAAACTTCCGCAAAATAGTGCGTACCTGGAGTGAGCCCCGTAATATTAACCGTACTGCCAGTGCCGCTGTAAATGACGTAGTTGCCAGTGCCAATTTGACTTCCTGCACCGAACACGGGACTGCCAGAATATGTAGCATTATCAGAAGGATTGGCACTTACTGCACTTCCTTCGCTGAGCACGACAATCCGTCTCGGGCCATTTCCATTGGTCCAAGATACCGTAGCAGTCGTTCCTGAAACTAATGACGCGGAAACACTGGAAGCATGAGCATCGGGGGCAGAGCAACCAGTGGTTGCTTCAACATCATTGGAGTTTCCGCTTGTGCCGCAGGTGGCACTCGTAGCGCGGACATGATACGTATACGTTTCTCCAGATGTAAGGCCAGAAACCAATTGCGAAGTCCCTGCCACGGAAAGGTTTTGAAAGCCACTAACGTACTCGTAGCCTGTGGACGTAATCAACACATCATCTAGTGCAAATTCATCTCGATTGCCGGAACCGCCAACATCATCACTTTCCCATCTAACGTAGTAATAAGCATTGTTTAAAATGTTCAACCCCGTAAGACTAGTTGATCGGTTGACTGACACCCAAGTAGGCGAGCCGCTGGCCGCAGCTGGGGAAGTATAATCCAAAGAAGGTATTGATGTGAAACTGCTTCCGTTGCTGGAATGTGCAAAATTGAACGAGTTACTTCGGTCTTCATTATTCAACACCCAAACAGTGTAAGAGATATCTAATGATGTGATAGTGCTTCCTGTAGTGTTTTTGATGCGCAGAACCGCGGTACCTGGGGTGAAGTCGGATCCTGCTGGCTGAAAGCCCAACGATGTATTGCCACTGCCCACATCAAAACTGTATACACCACCAGTTGATTCACCACCTGTGCTTGAGCCACGAGCGAAGTCTCCAGTTGTGTATGTACCTGCAAAGGTCCCATTTCCATCACTCATACCTGTCAATATCCAGTCGTCCGAATCGAGTTGTGAGCTGGTTGGTGCGGATTTAAAACCTGTTCCTCCGAAACCTGTGAAATCCTCCTCATAAATGGTCTGTGTGCCTAGAAAGAAAACATCGAGCTCATACCCATTTGCTCCCGGTACGGTGTTCCAGTTGGCAGTGAAATCTGTAGAATTTACGTTGGTGGTCTGTGGAGAAACATTCCCATTTGCCACAGGGGCGGCTGGAATACTGTTCACCGTGATGGTAATAGGACTGGACAACGCGGTGGAAGCGGTAACGCAGACACCAGTAACCGTAATCTCGCAAGTAATACTATTTCCGTTTGTCAGTGCAGAAGTAGTGTAAGTACTATTTGTTTCACTTGAGATATTCACTGTATTGTTCTTCCATTGGTAGCTTACTGTTCCTCCACCTGTGTTGGCTGGAGTGGCAGTAAATGTCAATGCATCACCGGTGCAATTAGGATTGGTGCCAGAAGTGATGGCAATGCTGACAGTTGGTGTGTAACTGAGCAATCCGATTCCGCTAGCAGCGACATTGTAATTGGAAGCTCCACCACCACCTACCACAATGTTGCCGCTGTAATTTGCAGCGGCTGTTGGAACGAATTGCACAAAAATGGTCTGCGAAAACGTTCCGCCTGACTGTGCCAATGTCAGTGAACTGTTATACGGTCCGACTGCGGTAGTGGCATACTCGAAACCAGAAAGCGCTGCCACGGTGACATCTGCGGTAGTCAGCGAACTTCCGTTGATGATGAATGAATATGGGCCATAGCTTCCGTCTTCGCACTGACTTCCGAAACCTGCAAGTGCGGTTGCACTGATGGTTGGTGTAGAGGCTGCGTTGGTGTTGCAGCCCGCAGAGATGGACGACCACGCAGAAGAACCACCTGCGTTGTTGGCACGTACTCGATAGTAATAAGTTGTTGATGCATTTAGGCCTGAGAATGTATGGTTCGTTATGGTGGATGCAATACCGGATTGCGTTGCCAGCACGGAAGCAAAGCTGGAGCTGATTGAAATCTGAACTTCATACGTGAATGCTGCGCTTCCTGCAGAACCGCTAGGTGCTGTCCAGTTGGTCTGTATGGAAGATGTCGTTTGTCCAGAGCATGTTCCTATGTTAGGAGCATTGTGCAGGTTGGTAAACGTAGCATCTGCTGAGTAGGAGGTTCCTTGGCTGTTGATGGCATAGCCGCGAAAATGATAAAGTGTGTTAGGTGTCAGTCCGGTGCGAGAATGCGTGTAAATACCTGTCGTAGTTCCTCCTTCTGCTGCACCATTAACCGTTGGGTTTACGGAAGTGCCATAAACCGTTCCGCGTGCCGTAATTGCTGCTCCGCCATCGTCTGTTACGTTGGCGCCTAGCTCAGCAGATGTAGTGGCAACGGATGTGACAGTTGGTGAAGTAACCGTAGGTGGAGAGAAGGAAACACAACTTGCAGTATGTCCAGCATTCGCAGCCCCCGTGGTATAGGGAGTTGTAATAACCCATTCCGAATTAGTTGAATTCGTTCCTCTCGAGGCAGTCCAATTCGTATTTGGGGAACAGATCGTTGACTTGCGTGTAAGTCTTTTGTCCACCGTCCCATTAGAACTGCCTGCTACTGCCCAACCCGACCCAGGATCTGCACCTGATTCTCCAACAGCGTCAAGCAAAGTCCAAACCGATGAGATGTTTTTTGCAAGTCCAACAGCATCATCTCCGTTCCACGAAGCAGAACCTGAATATAAATTAGCACTTGGAACATCCGTAGAATTGTTGGCTATTACAAAAGTGTTGCCCGTTGCTAATGTCCCAGTTAAAGTTATGGTGGCCTCAGGCCAGTTACCTCCATTGCTTATCGTCCAAATGCGATAGTTGGCAAGATTTACGGACGCACCTGTACCGTTGTAAAGCTCAATGTACTTGCTATTGCCCGAGTTGCCTTCTCCATACTCTGAAATAAGAAGGTCTGTGGTCTGTGCTAAAAGCACCTGGGAAGCGAATAGCATTAGGATGGCGATGTATGCAGCATACCACCAACGTGCATTTTGCAACCCTGTACTCCAAACGTTGCCCATAGTAAACTCACACACATTTGGTGCTGCGCTACAAGTGTCTTGAAATTGGCTTTTTTTTCGGGTGTTCATTGGGACAGCAAATAGAAGCTTCCCATATTTCCTTATCGTAACCGATATGTTAGCTCAAAAAGCTTAACATACCATCTGAAATTTTATCTCAGATCCTTGTTCAAACTTGTCTTAAAATGGAACTCTGCAGCTTGGAAATCATCATTGAAACCTTGTGAAAAACAGGTTTCTAAACAGGAAATTTAACTACATCAATAGATACAATTAACATTAAACTGAAAAGTAAAAATCTCTAATGTTTGAACTGAAAAAAAAGTGGGGGAAGGTTTCCCTCCCCCCACCAACCAGAGTTGCAATCCTAACGTGGCTTATTTCACCACAAAACGTTGCGAAGAAATATTATCGCCCATTTCAATTTTCACTAGGTAAATACCTGCTGAAAGGGTCTCGGAAACCGCGAATTGACCCGCATTGGTCACTTGAAAAGTCTTGATCAACTGCCCCGTTGCACTATAAATGGAAGCTTTTGCCGTGCCATCCAATTCAGTAAACTCCAAAACGAAATCTCCATTGTTCGGATTTGGATAAAGCTTCGCAATGGTTGTAATGATCTCTTCTTTGATATCAACCGTGACACACGTTTCGGCCGCCCCTGGGTTGGCAAATACCTCGTTCCCTTCGATTATTATTCCCGTTGGACTTGTAGTTGGAATGCTCCAATTCGCTCCATCGTTGTTGTCCACAAGTGGATCACATAGAACGAGCGAATAACCATCGCCATCTGGTTCAGTTGGCCAAGGAGCAGCGTCATTATAATCTACCGAATCGGCAACGGCACCTGATGGTGCAGCAAGAACGATGTCTTCACCACCATTAGATAACGCATCGTTGGAAGACCACGCATAAGCACTCAATCCGAACGCGTTCTGGAAGGCGACAGTGTCCACTGCGACAAGCATAAATCCATTAGCAGAAATGCTAGCACCCTGAGGGAAACGGAAGTCAAAACCTTGACGGAAAAAGTAGCCCGATAGATCTACATCGTTTGGCATTGGGTTAAAGATCTCTACAAACTCCAAGCTATCCGTGTCAATTTCAGGAGAATTGTACATGATCTCTGTGATGACCAATGGAGCAGCTTCTGGCAATCCGCCTACGCTATAAACCGAAATGCTTCCGCTCACTTCGTTTGATACAAGAAGCAATGGAAAACCTGTTGGGCTTTCTCCCGCAGGGATGAAATCGATATCCTCTGGCCCAAGACCACCAGCAGCTGGTGTTCCTTCCGTTTCTGCGAAATTACGATCGGTTCCATATGACTCGAATGACACGTTATTCGGGTCGGTGATGTCATAAACCATTACTCCACCTTGTCTTTCTAGACCGATGAATGCGTAGGTTTTTCCCATCATGCTTACCACTTTCAATGCTTCAGGCTCTGGACCTTTATCATCGCTTCGCGAATCGAATGATGTATTATCATCGTTGTTTGAGTTGAAATTAGCTGCATCATAATTCGAAATGAAGGTCTCGAAATCGTTTCCGCTATCGTAAACAAGGTTTCCTGTTCCATCCCAAATCGAGAACGAACGTGCACCGTAAGAATAAAGAGCTTCGTGATCTCCATCGTTTCCGTCATCTCCTAAACTGGTTGTAACATTCAAACGACCAAGATTGGTGTTCTGTTGAAGCGTGGCTGCATCTGGAAATGCAGTTGCATCGAGCGTCAAGCCAGCTACGCGCTCTTCTTCTGAATAACCGCTATAATCTCTCGAATCGCCTTCGTTGGCACTTACAATAAACGGCAAACCGTTGTATGTATATGAGTCAATCGCATCAGGCTGATACATTCCGTAAACGGGCCAGTTCTGGATGTTCACGCCAGCATCCTGATTACTGGCATCAATTGAATTTCCTGCCGCATTGTAATCCTTAAAACCAAGTCCTTTGAGGCCGATGATGGTATTGTTTGTGAGATCAATTGCTGCAACCGCGTTGTTTTCTTGAAGCACAACAATGGCCGTTTGTCCATCAGGCAGAACAGTGATGTATTCCGGCTCAAGATCCTGCGCAACCGATGAAAGCCCATCGTTACCGAAAATGCGAATGTTAGGGTCGATGATAGCCGGTGCATTGAATGCAGTGAAATCCAACGTGGTCACATCCGATTGTTGCAGGTTGGCAACACCGCCAGATACATCGATGATACTTACCGACCCTAGCGGATCAACCGTGTAAGCATCATTCGGCTCACCTTCGTTGGCTGTTAGAACTTTGGTTCCATCAGGAGAGAACATGACCATATCGGGCATGGCGCCAACAGTCAACGCTACTACGAAAGTTCCATCTGCTTCGAAGAATACAGCCGAGCCATTTGCCTGAGGGTCGTTAGCTTCGACTGCTCCCACCAAGTAACCGTTCTTAAAATAAACGCTGTTCACACCAGAACCATAACTACTCATATCGATGGAGAAATCCAAGGTCGGGTTGGTCGGATCCGAAAGGTCGATAATATCAATGGCGTTGGTTGACCCATTGGTGGAATAGACACGCTCATCTTCAGCGTTATAGGCCATGATCTCGGTGGCAGATTCACCAAAGATTCCTGTGTGGTAGCTGCCGATCGGAGTCAGCGTCACCTGTGCCCACGTTGCAGTTGACGCGACAATAGCAGATAAGAGTAGTAAAGGTTTTTTCATGTTGTAGGATATGTTTTGCGCAAACATATCTCGACAAGAAACCCTTAAACCTACTTCTTCTTTAAGGTTGGATTAAGGAAGGTGTTGATGTGTGAAGATTGTGTAAACCGAAAGTGAATCCATGTTGATCACTCCATCCGTACAAGACGTTTCACACTCAAATTATTGGCGGTCTGAAGCTCTACGATGTAGATTCCATTGGCCGGAATCACCTCTGGCGAATAGTTGAACTGGTGTTTGCCTGAAGTGTATGCTTTTGAGGTGAATTCTTGAATCACGTTTCCTTTCACATCCATAATGCGAAGACCAACCTCCTCAGGCTTTTGCAACTCAAACTCAATGGTGAAGTCTTCTTTGAACGGATTCGGGAAAACCTTCATCTGTGCGCGGTCTGTGTCATCATACCCATGAACTCCGGAAGGGCTTGCCGATTTCAGGATCACGAATTCATCCAATACCGTTCCTGTCGTGTCAATGAACTTGGCGTTGAGTTCCCAGCCATTCACATCAATTACCATTGAACCATGATAATCCTCTGTTGACATGTACATGACAGGGTGGTCCAGATCGCTGTTGCCGCTTCCTTTCTGACCGCTACAACCGACCACCGCATACACAGCTCCCAGATTCGGGTCATCGCCATCATAATATTTCTGATAACCGTTTCCATCGTTCGGATTGCCGTTTGTCCCATCGATCAGCATGGTAGATGGATCCCAAGTATCCGAAGTTCCGTAATGACCATGGATCAGGTAAGAGCGCTCGTAACTGTGGCTGTGTCCGTTCAAAATCATATCAACTCCATACTCTTCCAGAATCGGTGTCACATTCTGGCGCATGAAGTATGGCCGACTGAACGCATCATCAGAATCATGTGTTCCCTTGGAGTAGGCAGGCTGGTGAAAGAAGGCGATGATCCAATCGGCCGTGGTGTTCTGTAGGTCCTGCTCCAACCAATCTTGGAAAGACGTTCCGGATGTGGCGATGTAAAGCAAATACTCTGTGTTCAACGACAGAAAGTGGATGTTCCCGTAATCGAACGAAAAATAACCCTCTTCACCACTTGGCACACCGCCTGCCTCACCGTTGGTCGGAAGCGTGAGAATATCGTAATACGGCCCATTATTGAATACGTCAACGCTGCCGTAATCATGGTTTCCCGGGCAGGGCCAGACCACCGAATTTCGCAACACTTCAGGATAAACTTCAAACACTTTTTCCTGATACTCCTGATCGGTCCCGTCTCCGTAAGCGTTGTCTCCAAGCCACATCCAAACATCCGTGTGTGTGTTTCCGAAATGCTCGGTATATCCTGTTTTCACATCGAACTGTGCTTGACTTCCGTTTCCGAAATCACCGATGGCCCAAATACGAATCGGCTGATCCGTTCCATGTTCCGGTGATGTCTTGAAATAAAAATCAGGGGTTGATGTTGTATAAGCTGCACCATCCACTCCAATGGAATAGAAATACTTGGTGTCTGCCGCCAAACCTATGATGTTCACCTCGTGTTCCGTAGTTCCGCTTGGCTCATTGATCGTATCCGAAAGGTTATTCATATCCGTTCCGTAAATAACCTGACCTACTTCAGAACCAGTGGTTCTCCAACGCACAACCATGCTTTCCGGAGTTCCAATATTCAAGTAAGGTCCACGCACCAAAGTCGATTGGGCAAAGGCGGAAACACCGATAATGGTAGCGCAAAAAACAAACAACAGCTTTCTCATGGAATGGAATTGAAGCAGCAAATATTAGCAGACTCAACGCAAAACGGATAAGCTCGGGCAATCCTTAATTACAAATTAACCTTAGGGCAACTTCACCTGCATCTATCTTTGCCACCATGCTCGCAATTCTCCTCAACGCACTCCTTCTTTTGCCACATGGCGATCTGAGTGTTCGCATTGCAGAGAAAACCGCGGCCATCAAAGCGGAGCCGACCAATTGGCTTCTTTACATGCAGCGTGGCGAACTCTACGCACAACACGAACAACCAGACAGTGCGTTGCTGGACTATCACTTCGCAATTGAGAATGGCTTCGATAGCTCAACTGTTTTCGTTCTGAAAGCTGAGGCCCATTTGACGTTGAACCAAGTTGATGCTGGACTGAGATCCGTTTCCCAGTTTTTGAAAATGGAGCCCGACCACTTAAAGGGAATTCACGTGCGCGCACAGCTTTTTGAGGCCAAAAATGAGTTGGATAAAGCCATTGAAGATTTCGAATATGTGATCCGAAGATCTGAAAACGCCCGGCCACAGGATTATGTGGAATTGAGCGACCTCTACTTGAAACTGGATTCTTCAGATTTTAAGAATGCAATTGACGTTTTGAACCGTGGTAGGGAAAAACTCGGTAATATCGTTTCTCTGGAGATGAAACTCTATGATATTGAAAAAGGCAGAGGCAATTTCGAAGCCGCACACCTCATCTTGAACCGAATGATGGAACCACTTTCCAGAAAAGAACGATTGATGGTGGAAAGGGCGGAATTGTTTCTGTTAGAACAAAAGTCCTTAGAGGCTGTTCAGGCCTTGGTAGATGCCGAGAACGCCATTGCTTCGCTTCCCATCCGGTTTCATAACCTCGGTGCCATCGCCAAACTCACAGAACGCATAAACCAACTCAAACAACGATTATGAGAATTTTCAACCTGATCCTCTGTCTCGGTATTTCACTGAATGTGTTCGCGCAATCAGCAAAGATCATCCGTGGACCTTATCTACAAAGTGGCTATACAGATAAGGTGACTGTCTGTTTTAGAACGGATGCTGCGGTCGCGGCCTTGGTCAAATATGGGGTAAGTCCCAATGAGCTCGATCAGAAGTCAAGAACAGAAAAAGCTGACACCAACCACGAAATCACCATCACAAACCTGCAGCCCAATACCAGATATTATTACGAAGTGGTTACAGGCGAAGAAGTCCTTTTTACCCGAAGTGAGGATCTCTATTTCCGAACACATCCTGAAACAGGAACTTCAGAAACCATCAACGGTTGGGTTTTGGGCGATTGTGGGACGGCCAATGACGATCAACGTGCCGTGCGCGATGCGTACTACAGCTTCATCGGCAACGAGCCAACAGACATGATCTTGTTTTTGGGTGATAATGCGTACAACATCGGAACCGACAAGGAATATCAGAAGGCCATTTTTGAGAATATGTATGAGAACAGATTGAAGAACACCATCGCGTGGTCGTGCATTGGAAATCACGATGGGGCGTCCGCCAAGTCAGCCACACAATCAGGGCCGTACTATGACATCTTCCATTTTCCGACACAGGCCGAATGCGGTGGCGTTGCCTCTGGAACGGAAGCCTATTATTCGTTCAATTACGGCAATGCGCATTTCATTTCGCTTGATTCGCATCAGTCTGACCGTGCGGTTGGTGGAACGATGTACAAGTGGCTAGAAAGTGATCTAGCGAACAACACGGCCAAGTGGCTCATCGTGTTCTGGCACCACCCTGCTTATTCAATGGGATCGCACAATTCAGATAAGGAAGACCGCTTGATAGAAATGCGGGAGAATTTTCTGCCGCTGCTGGAACAACATGGCGTGGATGCCATCTTCTCTGGACACAGCCATACCTATGAGCGTTCGTACATGTTGAATGGACATTACGGAGATTCCGATTCCTTTGATAAGCAGAAGCACACCGTTTCGAACGGAAGCGGCAACGGCAGAGAAGATGGCGATGGAGCATACCTCAAAACAGCCGACCTCGAAGGAAAAGGAATGGTTTACATGACGGCTGGTTCGTCAGGAAAGATTTCGGGTTTTGAGAAGGAACTTCACGAAGCGATGATCTTTTCGCTGAACGAATTGGGTTCCTGCGCATTCGAGATCACGGAGAACCGCTTCGAACTCAAATTCATCAATAATGAAGGGAAAGTGGACGACTACTTTACGATTGTAAAGTAGTTGTCGCTAGATCAAACTCCGCCCGCATTTCCAGCAATTTCGTGTTGATCCATGTGTGGCATTCATCGCGAAGTGGCTCCCATTCATCGTATTTCTGTGCTGGGCCAAATGCTACTTTCACTTTTATTTCTGCATACTTTCCGAATATCTTCAGGAAATGTGGAAGGAAGGTGTCTGATCCCACCCAAGCCACATCCTGATGTTCAAACTCAATGGCGATTGGAACGACCTCAAACCCACCTTCCACGGCTGTCATAAAGGTTCCGGGACGGAATTCGCCTGTCTCAGGCCCAACGTAGGTGGTGCCTTCTACGAAAACGATGGTGGAGATTCCACTTCTCACGAATTCAGCGATCTGTTTCCTAGTTTCCATGCGACTTTCCTTACTTTTTCGATCCACGAAAACCGTTCCTGAATGCACGAGTCCAAAACCCATGATAGGCCATTTTTTCACTTCAGCTTTCACCACTGGACAAGCATCCAAATGCTGAAATATAGAGATGGAATCGAGGTATGAACGATGGTTAGTCACACCGAGTGTTCCTTTTTGCGGAACTTGCCCGCTCACATCGCACTTCACGTTCAAAAAGTGTACAAGTCTAATGGAAAGCTGCCTTCTGAGGCCAATGGCGCGCTCAATGTCCTTACCTTGAACAAGACCTCTGAACAGGATTTCCGCTATGCAGGTGGAGGTGAGAAAAAGAAATCCAAAAAACCGATAAAATCCTCTTATTGTGTTCAAATCAATGGAGTTCTCGGTTCAAATTCTCCAAGGTTTCAGCTGGGATGTCCATCATATCAAGCACAATTAGCCCGTCCAGCACATTCGAAAATTTCGGGTCGAGGTTGAACCCGATGATCTTCGCTTCCTGTTTGATGTATTTCTTAACAAGAACGGGAAGTTTGAAGTTTTTCGGTTCCACTTCTTCAATGATCTTGTCCAGTTCACTTACTTCTGGGCTCATAATATTGATGATGGCATCAATATCCAGATCTCGGCATGGCGGGGCAAAGACCTTTCTTGGTTTCACGTGTTTCGCCAACTTTTCATTCCAGTAATGTTTCTTGATAAACTCAACGATCAACTGCCTTGAAAAACTAGAATATTCGTTGCTGATACTTACTGGGCCGATCAAATATCGATAACCCAGATTCTGTAAAAGCACGACCAAAATTCCTTTCCAAAGAAGGAACAATGGCAGCCTGGCTTTTTGATATTCTGGCGTAACGTAAGAACGTCCAAGCTCGATTGATTGCTCCAACACTTTATTCAGAGGCTTTCGGAATTTGAACAACGAATGAAGATAGAATCCGCGTTTGCCGTAAAGCTCCATTATCTCGTGACCGAATCCGATCCGGTATCCTCCAGCAATCTTCTTGTTTTCTTGATCCCATAAGATCAATTGATGATAATACATATCGTATTCATCAAGGTCTAAAGAGTCTCCGGATCCTTCACCAACCGTCCTGAAGGTGATTTCGCGAAGCCGACCAATTTCTTTCAGCGACTTGGGAATCTGGCTTGCGGATGCAAGAAAAACCTTGAATTGAGCCTGCTTGATCAGGCAATTGGACGGATTCAGCGCATTCAACTCCAGTTCAATAAAATTCGGGTCGATGGCTTCCGCTAAAGGTTCTTGAAGAGCCGTCCCGAAATCAGCACTCGTAAAACTGAAGAACGAATTCACATCGATCTTACTTCCAAGACTGTACAGTTTTGCTCTAACGAATCGGGCATAGTCTTCGGGGCGAGTAAAACGTGCTTTCAGCTTAGTTCCGATCGGATTTCCAACCCTCAAGCGCACGTGCTTCTCTTTCGAGTTCAGATCCTGAAAAAAAGCTGTCATCCTATCGAACGAAAATGTCTTAGAATGAATCAGACCTATAAGCGATTCTGTACCTACATGTATCGGCTGAATTGATTGATCGATTCGAAATAGAACACGCATCAGTTTTGGATGCCAACGCTTATCTATGGCCATGTTGGCCGTTATTCGACTGATCGTCCCTTGCTTTGCCGGGAATACGACAACCAATTGATTCATTTCGATCAATTTCTGAATCGAATCGATCAACGCATCTTCGCTTTTATCCATATCAAATGGTACGATATGATCTTTTAACTCTCCATAGGAGGAAAAGTCGTAGGAACTCAAGACCTTGACGTCATGTCTGACGGAAGAAATTGCATCTAGCAATAATATCGGGTCAACTGGACCGAAGAGACAATTCACCACCAAAATACCGGGGCCAACGGTCGGAATCCGAGAGAGATCTTTCTCTTCTATTTTCAACGATATCCGCGAAACATCTAAGAACGAACGGACGAATTCAGTCATGTCCAAGTCATGTTCTGAAAGTGCTTGCTGAGCAGGAAAGGCCATCTACGGAGTTTGGTATTAGAACAAATCTCGTCTTTCCCGTTCTCATGAATTTGAACGGAACATTATCCTTAGGTTCTCATGCTGATATCATTATTTGAATGGAAAAAATTCTAAACCGACCATTAAAACGTCCTGTTCCAAACTATTCGAAGCGAATGTCAGTCAATTGTTAGTCCTGTCCACGTTGCTTTCACCCCAACCGTTCAATTAATATCCGTTTAATGATTCCTTAAACTCCTTGTGAGATCACGTCACGTTCTTCGCGTTCCTGATGAAAAGCGGCTTTTTATTCTTATTGATGATGGCTTTTATGGCAATGGACACCATTGCGCAGCAGGAGAATATTGAAGAGAAGCCTACATTGGCATTTGGTCCTTGGTATATCAAGAAAATCGCATCGTTTCAACCTGCTTGGACCGCGGTAGTTGACAGTTCGTTGATCAACGTCTATCAGGCTGATGTGGATGAACTTTCAGAAACCCTTCAGATAATCAGGAAGACGAACAGCGACAGTCTTTGGAATTTGTTTTTAGACCAATATACTCAGCTTGGTCAGCGAATGAAAGACCATCCTGAAATGGAATCCTTCGTAATTGGAGATGAATTCCTTCACCGTGTTGTACTGCAAGCCTCACGTAATCGGAGACCGGAAATTTCTCTTCGATTTATTGACGAAGCAAAACGCATTCATCCTCGCGGAATCTACCGCTCAGACCTCAACTGCAAGCATTAATGAAAAACATCCTTTCTATTTTCCTATTTATTTGGGGAAATGACGTGTTCGCTCAAAACTCCATCAAAGGGAAAATTGTGGACGAAACTGGCCCACTGCCAGGTGCAAACATTATCATTCAGGGAACTTCTACTGGAGCGACCACGGATATGGAAGGACGTTTTACCATCAACAATTCTCCGAAGGGAAGCCAAACATTGCTG
This sequence comes from Flavobacteriales bacterium, assembly GCA_021739695.1. Taxonomy (NCBI): domain Bacteria; kingdom Pseudomonadati; phylum Bacteroidota; class Flavobacteriia; order Flavobacteriales; species Flavobacteriales bacterium. The sequence goes on from JAIPBM010000013.1 coordinate 77,117, forward strand.
GTCTCGTTCATTGGCTACGAAAAGTTTGAAAAGAAGATTGAAGTAACCGAAGGTGAGAATAACGTTGGTGAACTAAAGTTGAGTCAGGGTAAGCAACTCGGTGAGGTAGTGATCGAGGGCGATTTTAGAGGAACTGAGGCAAAGGCTTTCAACATGACCAAAACCTCCCCACGAATTGTGAATGTGATTGCTTCGGACGGAGTTGGAAAACTTCCAGACCGAAATGTTGCTGAAGCAATTCAGCGCGTACCCGCAGTTGCAATTGAGCGCGACCAAGGCGAAGGCCGCTACGTGTCAATCCGTGGTACGCCTACCGATTGGAGCGCCTCACTTATCAACGGAAACCGATTGCCCGTGGCAGATGAGAATGCCAATTCGCGTACACTGTCTTTCGATGTCATCCCGACCGACCTCATCGAATACATCATTCTTTCAAAAGCATTGACACCCGATCAGGAAGGTGATGCGATCGGTGGTAGCCTCAATTTCATCTCGCGTACCGCCCCTCGCCAAAGAACCCTGACGGCAAGTCTTTCGGGCGGGATGAATTTCCAGTCGATGGGACCTGCTGTGAACGCTTCGGTGCTGTGGGGCGACCGCTCCAAGAACAAGCGGTTTGGCTACATAATCAATGGGATGTATTACAACCGTAGTTACGGAACGGATAATTACGAGGTGGTTTATGGAAGTAATTACAACCACGGTGTCAACCGTTTGGAGCTGCGCGATTACATCGGAACGCGGCAAACAATTGGGGCAAATGCTTCGGCAGAATACAATCTCAACGATCAATCAAAAATCTTTGTGAAAGGGGTCTTCGGGCGGATGACCGATAACGAACACCATCGCAAAACGCGCTACAATTGGGCCGAAGGCGCGGGTCAGACCATTTCATTTCAGAACATCCACGACATCATGGAGTCCACGCTTTTCGGAGGTGAGGTAGGTGGGAATTACAAATTGCATCCCAAATGGAACCTCGAATACAAGGTTTCGAGCTATCACAATCGCTTCGGCTACGGCCCTGTTCCATTTGAGCGTGGCGACAGCCGCAATGGATACAACGTGGTGGAATTCAAGCGCTTTCAGGTCAATTTCACCGATCAGATATTCATTGATCCAGAAACAGGCGAGCAGGTTTCGCCAAATACGCCTGGAGCGTGGCGTATCAAACTAATTGGAGATGACTATCCGGGTGGCGGAGGTGATGACCCGAATAATATCCAGCCTCAATACACTGACAGCATCACGGCTGACCAATTCATTTTCAATGATGCGTATAGTGAATTGAATACCACTTGGGAGCGCGACCCGATTGTGGGACAGCTCGATCTTACGTGGAATGTGCGCGGAAATCTGACACTGAAAGCGGGCGGAAAATACCGCTGGAAACAGGGTTTCCGCGAACTCAGTCTCTACGAATGGGACCAGAACTTTCTAGTTACCACAAACGCCATTCGCTTGACGCAGTTCGACAACGAAGCGTTGAACACCAATGGTGGCTTCTTGCAGGAACTCGGTTCCAACTACGAGGACAATTTCTTTCCATTTCTGACCAATGGTCAATTGGCGGATTTCTATTCGGTGATGGATGATTCAATCCGCGGGATTGAGATGAATTCCAACCATCCGCAATACGAGGAATGGATCGGCAGCAAGTACAGATATGATGAACAGGTGGTTGCTGGATATGCCATGGCTGACTGGAACGTGTTCAAGAATAAGTTGCAGATAACGGGTGGGTTGCGCTTGGAGCAGACCTATCTCAGCATGACTGCCGATACCGCGTACATGGGTTTTGTGGCCAATCGTTATATCGGTATTCCAGGAATGGAAAATGAGGTTTACATCTCTGTTTACAACGATACGTTGGCTGCAAACTTCCTTTCGTATCGCGATGCCATAGCCGTGTATCACGTTCCTGTGATTGAGACCACATCGACCACCAAATACCTTTCGGTCTTGCCGATGCTGCATTTTACGTATCGATTGGGAGACAAGGCCAACATTCGATTGGCGGCCACACGGTCGTTACGCAGGCCGAACTTCAACGAAACCAAACCGGGTTCTCCCGTGAAGGATTACACCAATTTGGAGTACAACATCGGTAATCGGAACCTGAAACCAAGCTACAGTTGGAACTTCGACCTGATGGGCGAATACTATTTCGGAAACATCGGAATGATATCCGCTGGTGTGTTTTATAAATACGTGACCGACCACATTTTTGCCACCATCACAGCCGATGTGGATCAGCGCACGGGCATCATTTACAAGAGTTTCAGAAATGCAGACAATTCCTACGTGGTTGGGGTGGAAGCTTCGTTCAATCGTAGGTTCGATTTCCTTCCAGGATTTCTGAGCGGTTTCGGCTTCAATGGAAATTATACTTACATCCATTCCGAGATGCGCGTGCCAGGAAGAACCAAAGCACAGCCGCTTCCACGTCAGGCTGAACATCTTTTCAACGCGGCTCTTTTCTACGAGAAACATGGGGTGAATGCAAGGCTGGCGCTGAACTACAAAGGCGCTTACCTCTACGAAATGAACTTGGCCGCTGTTGCGGATGCCGAAGGGAATCCAATTCTCCTCCACGACAACACGGATTTTGATGTATTCATGGACGATTTCCTGAGCATGGATTTTTCACTTTCCTACAACTTCAAAAAGCATTGGACAGTCTTTGGCGAAGCGAACAACCTACTCAACTGGCCTTACCGTCTCTATCGTGGAAATAGGGATCGCCCCGTGCAAGTGGAATACTATGATGTTCGGGCACTGGTAGGGGTGAAATTCAGCCTCTGATGTTAAGGTTTTTGCAAAATCAAAAATTTAACGTTGAGTATAGAACAAGGACATACTGCGAGCATAGTTTCGCACAACTGAAACCACAGACAATCATAGATCAATGAAGCAATTTCTACTTACAATTTTATCGATAACCCTGATTTCCAGCCTTCAGGCACAGGAGAAAAAAGTACTGTTCATCGGAGTTGATGGCGTACGTTCTGACGCATTGCAGCAGGCCAACACACCAACGTGGGACAGCCTCACTTCTGTTGGACTTTACACTTACACATCTTGGCACGTGGACATAACGGTCAGCGGACCTTCTTGGTCTAATATGTTGACGGGTGTTTGGAGCGACAAGCATGGCGTGACAAACAACAGCTACACAGGAAGTCATTTCAACGATTATCCATACTTCGTTACACGTGCTAAAGAACATATTCCAACGTTGAAAGCCGTTGAGATTTCGAGTTGGACACCCATGTGTGATGTTTCTATTGGAGGTGCTGTGTACAACAACGGATGGGATGCTTCGATCAATCCTCCAACGGATGATGCCGTGGAAGCGGTGGCCTTGACACAATTGCTCGACCCGGATCTAGATGTACTCTTCATCCATATTGATGACGTGGACGCACAGGGACATGGAAATGGATTCAGCCCAACAGTTGCTCCTTACATGGCCCAAATTGAATACATCGATGGGCAGATCAGAAGAATTTTGAATGGATTGAAAAACCGGTCCAATTATGCCAATGAAGATTGGTTGGTGCTAATGACCACAGATCATGGTGGAATTGGAACAGGTCATGGTGGACCTACACGTGCAGAGCGCGAAATATGGTGGGTAGCTGCAGGACCGAGTGTCCCGCATGCACAAATAACCGTTGACCTTCCGACATCCGTACTTGGTGAGTACACAATAGATTTAAACCCAGACCCTGCTGATTACAGAGATGCTCCACTTTTGGTGGATATAGGTGTAACAGCTCTAGATCACTTACTTGGACCAGAAGGAGTTGATCCCGAAACGGTAACTGAATGGGATCTTGATGGGCAATCTTGGTTGGGTTACAGCACATATGTTGAGGAAACTGAAAATGCTGATTTCGATTTCGGAATTTACCCAAACCCTAACGAAGGTCTGTTCACGTTGCTTGTCGGCAATGAAGTTGACCTGGGAGATTTCAATTGGTCAATTATCGATGTCTCTGGAAAAGTGATTCGTACAGGTGCTGAAAAACGTTCGGTAGGAATGCAGAATCTGCTGCCAATGGATATTACAGGCCTAAACTCCGGTATTTATTCGCTAAGAATATCCGATAACTCAAAGGTTTCAACTCGTAGAATCATAAAGAAATAGATTACAAACGGTAATTTTTCGGTCGTAGAAAAGTCGTTGTAATTGGCGCAGGTAGCATTGGGGAGCTTCCTGCGCTTTCTATATTTAACCTATCCTAGAAACCGAAATTATTTCAAAGATGAAGTTAATTCCTCTCTCCTTTATGTCCATCCTACTTTCATCCAGCCTTGTCGGTCAAACATATCTTGTGTCAGACTACGGTGCCATTGGAGATGGATCAACCATCAATACAGCGTCTATTCAGGCAGCTATTGACGATTGCAACGCAAATGGTGGTGGCGAAGTGGTCATCGCTGGGGGCAATTTTCTGAGCGGAACCATCTGGTTGAAAGATGGGGTGAATTTGCGCGTTGATGCAGGGGCTGAATTGCGTGGAAGTAACTCCATTTCCGATTATCCCGACATCACCCCACAGATTCCAACGTACGTGAACAACTACACTCGGAAAGCGCTCATCTATGCCGAAGGTCAGTCGCATATTGGAATTTCAGGTGAAGGAAGGATTGATGGACAAGGAAGCTCTTTCATCGGAATAGATGAACGCCCGTTCGGAATTCGGTTTGTTTCCTGTCAGAATGTGACTTTGGAAATATCTGAACTCAGGAATTCTGGTTTTTGGATGATGAATCTGTTGGATGTAGACACCTTGGTCATTCGGAACATGGAGATTTTCAATCATGGAAATAGCAACAACGATGGCTTGAGTTTGGATGGTTGTAGAAACGTACTCATCGAAGATTGCACGGTTGATAGCAACAACGACCCGATAGTTCTGAAGACCACAAGTCCAGCTGAATGTGAAAATATTGAGATCCGAAATTGTACTGTGGCCACCTGGTCGCGCGCCATCAAGATCGGAACCGAAACACATTCAGGCTTTCGGAATATTCACATCCACGATATTGCCGTGGTTTGGAGTTCGTTGGCAATTCCTCTGTTCGGCATTGGTGTGGCCTCTTGCGGCATCAATCTGGCCATTGTAGATGGAGGCTTCATGGAAGACGTTACTGTTGAAAACATCACGATGGAAGGAGTAAACACGGCCCTTTTTATCCGACTTGGAAACCGAGGGCATGTTTGGGAAGATGGGCTTCCCGCACCACCTGTAGGCTATTTGAGAAATGTAGTCTTACGGAACATAACGGCTGTTCAGGAAAGCAACACTACGTCTAGCATCACTGGCATACCAGGTCATTATGCTGAGAATATCACGCTCGAAAACATCGACATCGAATTCCCAGGAGGTCAAAGCGACCTTGGGACGGGTTATGTGGTTCCTGAAAACGAAGGTGAAAAACCTGAAAGCTCCATTTTTGGTGATCTGCTGCCGTCCTATGGGTTATACATCAGGCATGTGGATGCCATCGAAATGTCTGATGTCTGTTTCAGATGGCAAAATGCCGATCAACGACCGGGACTTATGATGGAAGACGTCCTTAATTCAGCAAATTACACGATGATCTCTGAGAATGATGGCGGCTGTGTCACCATTAGTTCTGGGGTTTCAGAGGAAGCTTTTCACCGCCATGTTTGGGTGGACGAAACTGGAATGATGCACGCATCGATTGGCCAAAGCCAAATGTCCGATCTTCAAATCTATGATACGCTCGGTCAGAAAGTTGAAACTGTTAAAGATGTCAGTGAACTGACCGATCTCTCATGGCTTCCTGCTGGGATTTACGTGGCAGATCTCGGAATTGGAGATGATCAGTTTCAATTCAAATTTGTAAGGTGAACCCTCAGCGCACCAGCAAACCACCACGCTTCTTTCCAAGCTTTCCTGGTTGCAGAAACAAGGAATTTGTCACATGAACATCAGTTCCTAAGCTTGGGAATTGAATGGATGACTTTCTGGATCTTCTTTTCCAACTCTTCCATACTTCTATCCTTAACGCGGTCAATACGGTGCACCCTTACTGGTTTAATGCCGCAAAAATTCATCGTAGCATTCTTTATCATACCGAGATCGCTATTGCCATACATCAGACAGATCCAAATCGTGGGAGCATCTGAAGTGCGGATTATCTCTCCCGATCTTCCCTTCAGAAGTTTGTCCCACATCGGGTCGTTCTTGTGATACTTAAAAGCAAACCCCGGAACCAATGTTCGATCTAAAAATCCCTTGAATAAGGCAGGAACAGAGCCCCACCACATCGGATAAACCACAACCCAATGATCACACCATAACAGGTTTTCTTGCGCCTGGGCCAGGTCTGGTTCTAATGCTTGTATTTCCTTGTACCCCTTATGCAGAATCGGGTCAAATTTCAAATCTCCAACCTTTTGAAACCGCACTTCGTGCCCTAATTCCTGAGCCTTTTGGCAGTAAGCGTGCGCAATCGCTCCGTTATAGGAAGCAGAATCTGGATGTCCTAAAAGCAAATAGATTTTCATGGTGGTCTGTCCTAGTTCGCGCGAAGAACCTCAAAGTAAATTTCTGGCCGATCAATGTTGATCAGCTCCACGCCATCTGTTCTCAGCACCTGCCCGAAATAAGTTTCGTCTTCCTTGCTGCCGTAAAGCATTATTCGAAGATTGTGTTTTTTACAGGCCGCTATGAATTCGGCAGTCACATTTCCAATACCGCATTCGATGATCTGCGGATGATACGTTTTCACAGCGGCCTCCACTTCCTCCACAGAACCCGCATTCACCTTCAGCGGTAGTTCGGCCGATAGCTTTCGAAACATTTTCATCCACTTTTTGCTGCCCGACCAGAAGAAACAGTCGTTTTCCATACCTGTTTCCTTCACAAGCGCAATGAGCTGGGCTGGGTTGGCATCCTTCACATCGAAATATACCTTGGCCTTGCCTTTTATCCAGTTCAAGTATTCGCGCAATTTGGGAACTGGTTCTCCTTTGAATTCCTTCCCGAACCAACTTCCAGCATCCAATTTATCAATCTCAGCACTTGTCATGGAGCCTAAAAGTCCTGAACCATCGGTGGTGCGATTTACCGTTGGGTCATGCATGATATACAACACGCCATCGTTACTGGTTCGCACGTCAATTTCCACATAATGTGCGCCCAATTTGATGGCCGCTTCGGCAGAGGCCTTCGTATTCTCAGGCGCCAAATGGTTGGCTCCGCGATGGACCACGACCTCGATCTGGGCTGTTGCGGAAAGCGTTACAAAGAGAAAAGGGAAAAACGAAAAAGGTATTCTCATCAATGCGAAAGTTGAAATGGTGTGAATGGCCTACGGTCGCCATCCACTAGATAGCCCGCGCGGAGCATTTGTCCGTGATGATGGTCGAAATACTCGATTTTCAAAGCGTGTTTTCCCTTATCGAGAATGATATCTCCGTATTGCCAAAAGGCTCCGTGGTCACCATCATTGTCTACAACCAATTGCCCATCGATGTAGAGTTTGGAACCGTCATCCGAACGGGTGAAGAAGCGATACGTTCGGCTTTCGTCCAGTTCCACCAAACCATCCAAAACCAAGCCCCACAGATCTTCCTTCGAGTTATTGCATTCGGTTTCATTTACGGTCTGCTGAACGCCCGTTTTCTTGGCTTTTAGTTTGCTGAAATCGGGCAGTTTTTCGAGGTCATCAGCAAATTCGTAGTAGCTGAAATTCAATCCACGTTCAGTCTTAGTGGTTATCGCTGGAAGCGGATCCATCTGCTTCAGGCTGCGTGTAACAATTCGGCTGGCGCGATTGTCAGCCGTGTAAGCTCGCGCTTTCAATTCGGTCGTCTTTTTCAGTTTGAACGGGCCGACATATTCCGTTGACTTCTGTGTCGGTTCGTTTCCATCCAAGGTGTAATAAATTGCGTAATCCTTTTCCAACGCTTGCATACTCACGTTCGCTTCATCACCAAAAACCATTTTATCGACATCGATCATGGGCGGAGGCGGTTGCAACATGCGATTTGTGATTCCTTTCTCTTCCGGTTTTTCTAGCTGAAAAGTGTCAAACAAATGGCCTTCGTGGTCGATGGCTTTGAACACCAAGGTTCTATCGAAAATGGCGAACGTAGTGTAGTGATGATCAGCAAATACCTTGTGCGAGAACCACGAACGGTTCGGGTCGAAATCCTCCAAGCCACCACCTGCACCACCCGAGTTGATATAAACAACTCCATTCTTCATATTGACCCGATTTTCAAACAACGGCCACGAACGCTCATAAACGTGTGTGTGTCCGAAGAGGCAGAAATCCACACCATATTTCTCATACAAAGGCACCAGATTAATGGTCTTTGTGGTGTAAGTGGAAGCACCAATGTAGGTGTCACCTTGATCGTTTTCTTCCGAAGAATAAGGCGGATGATGATGTACCACGATCTTCCAAGTAGCATCGCTCTTGGCCAATTGCCACTCCAACCAATCGTATTGTTCTGAGCCTTCCGAAACGTCTTTGTTGCTATCGATCATGAAGAAATCGGTGTTGCCATAACGGAACTTGTAATAGTATTCTGGTGCAGGGTTGGCCATGTACTGGTAGTAGTAGTCGTCATCCTGCTCGTGGTTGCCGATAACGGTGAACATCGGGTAGCGGCTCATCACGATGTTTCCCGGAGCGAAGAACTCGTTCACCCATTGGTCCTTGATGGAACCCACATCCACAATATCGCCCGCATTCACCACAAAGCTGGGGCGCTCCGAGAACACGCGTTCGGCCACCTTTTTCCAGGCCCAGGGCGTATCGCGGTTCTGTTGCGTATCGCCAATAAAGGCGAACATGAACGCGCTATCGTCATTCACCGTGGTCTTGAACGTGGAAACCGGACTCACAATTTCCTTCCCTGACTTAAACCTCGATTTGACACGATACACATATTTCGTCTCCACTTTCAAATTATCTAGCACCACTTCGTGCATCAACCTTTCATCTGTGAGTTCAATTTTCTGTGAGAGATTTGGCTCTTTCGCCTTTGGAAGTGCTTCGCCATACTCTACAATCGTTGTTGCTTCAGAGGTAGTTTCCCACAGCACAGTCATGCTGTTCTTAGTTGACCATTGCAGATAAGGATTGATTAAAAAACTATCTACGGCAGTCTTTTGCTGTGCCATTATAGGCAGGAAGAATAGGCAGAGAATGAGAGAAAAAAGGGAGTTTTTCATTATTTGGAATTAGATTCTAACCTGCAGTTGCAACGTGAAATTACGATTCGGCTCAGGCATGCTTGGTCGGGTTGAGTAGTATCGGTTGGCAACGTTTTTAATAATGAACCCTGCTTTCAATTTGCTGCTGATCTTGTAGCCAAATCGTACATCAAACACCCAATCGCCTTTTTGGTGTTGCTCTCCGTAGCGATCAAATGAAGCAAAATCTCCCGAAAGGAAGCCCACAGCAAGTCCGAAGGTTTGCGGAATGACTTCTGGGTAACTTCCATAATAGAAAGAGAACCCTGTGGTGATGTTCTTCCAATTAATGGCAAGATCTCCTACAAACAAATGCCGTGATCGGAATTGTAGAATCTGACCTTTACGTTCATCAGGAACCCTTCGGCCCAGATCAGCGAACATCATTTCGAGGTATTTTCCCACACTGGTTCCAAACGAATCAACGTTCACCGGATAGGTATAGGTATATCCTAAAGATGGAACGATCTCGAAATCACCGATCTTCCCGCTTCCATTCAGCCCCACTTCAAAGCCTCCAACTCGTGCGTTTTCTACATTGCTAGGGTACAGCCCAATGAACAAGGAATCATTCTGAAATAGCTCTGGATTGGTGGCTGAACTGACGAAACGATACTCAACGAACTGTTTATATTGTTGCCAGAAGAATGCGGCATCAATCCCAGCTTTGAAATTCAATATCTGAAACCCTTGGGTAATACCAAATTCCAGGTTCCAACCTTTTTCTGGTTGAAGTTGTGGATTGGCTATGATGCGAAGCGTGTTGAATAGGTCGTTTGTGATGTACCGTTCACCCACACTCGGCAATCTGTACGATTGACCGAAAGAGGTTCTGAAAAAACTTGCTCGACCAAACTTGAGATTTAAACCTGTTCGGAACACAGGTAACCCCGATTCGAAAATATCTTCCACCCCAAGAACCTCATACCTCACACCACCAATAAGCGACAATGCTCTCAGCGTGTCTGAGTTGCCAGATTTTGTTCTATCAGCCCTTCTAACTGCCCCACCATCGGCCCAGATGAGTTTATACTCTCCTTGAAGGTATGCTGCTGCCGAATACGTTTCCCTCAATCCAGGATAAAGGTTACTGGACGAAATGCCGAAGGTTGCAGGTGCTCCTGTTGTAAGAATTACGCGGTGCTCAGGTCGTTTTACCATCAATCGGTTCTTATTCCAACCCCAGTTCTTTTGATATTGGTAATTCTCTATGAATTGGTTGGAAATGGCATCAGGGTCGTCATCGTTCCCGAAGCGATGGATGTATAACCAGCGGAAATCAGCACTGTGCCTGTTTCCTAGCGAATCGACCAAGTGAAGATGCGGGTCAAGGTTCATCGTCATATAGCGGTCATCAGAGCCATCTGCAACACGGAAAGCATTCGTGTCCAAATCCTGCGCTAGAAAAAACCGTTCGTTCTGTTCGAACATGAGCGTATAATTGAGCCCATAGTTAAGCCCTTTTTTCTTTTTATGATGAATACGGGTTTTAATACTGACCCGTCCGCGTAATTCATCGTTTTCCTCCAAATAGCTCTGGTGACGATAGATGTTCGTGCCAACCACCACATCAGCTCTACCCACCTTTTGATCGTAGAGGTAACTCAGACCCATGGCTCCGCGGGTAGAAAACTTTGTCCACCACTGTTGACTTTTGATGGGAGTGCGGTCATAAACGGTTCCGAACGTCACAATCTCGTGCGATGCTTTCTCTGATTTTGGCCAAGCCGTTAGAACGTTCACCACCCCATTTAGTGCTGAAGACCCGTAAACCACGCTTGCCGAGCCTTTGATCACCTCAATCTGTTCGGTATTCTCGGTCGGAGCAAACTTTAGTTTGGCATCTCCAAGATCAGCGCTCATCACGCTCATTCCATCCACCAGAACTGCCGTTCTAGATCCAACGCCATAAGAGTAGGAACTACCTCCCCGAATACTGACCTGGCCGTCCTGAACCAGCACACCTGACGTTTTGCTAATGGCCTGTCCGACATCCGTAGCATTTCGATCTCTAAGATTATCTCCACTGACCACACCTGCCGAAACTGTTTCCTCCTCAATTTTTGTTTCATACTGGCTTGCCGAAATGATCACAGTCTGATGTTGATGTGATTCTGAGCTGAGACTCATGTCCAATTTAATCGTGAGGCCGTCTTCTACATCTACTTCCTTGAACTTAGCCTCGTAGCCAATGAATGAGAATTTGATCTTGTGCTTTCCCGAAGGGAGATTCAATCTGTATTTACCTTCAACATCAGTGCTAACTCCTGCTGATTCAAACACCACTGTGGCACCGATCAGTGACTCACCTGTTTCTGCATCAGTTATTTTCCCAATGATTGTTCCTTCCTGAGCCCAAATGAGGGTAGAGAATAGAATGCTGATGGATATACTTAGAAAATGCTTCATGTTTTTTTTCGAAGCGTCCAAAATATCTTCCGAGTATTGCCCTGTGTTTAGCCAAATGTTAAATCGAGCAACTAGTTGGAGCTAATCAGTAACAGATAATTAGCATTCAATGAAACAACTGATCATTAGCTAGTTATATATTGGAGTCATGGAAATAGGGTCATATTTCAGACGTAGAATTGATCGCCTTACTTGGCATACAAATCCACTATGTCCGAAATGGCCTCTCAAGGATTTTGTGGAAGACGCTCCGAAAGGACCGATGGCAAATCATATGATCTGCCCGAAATGCAATGAACTTGGCGCCATGCTGAAAGATAATGGAGAAACGGACGGTACGAAAGGGTTCAAACATTTGAATTGAACCTGTTTGTGCATTTCCATTTTAGGTTTTCATGAAATCAATCTTAAATCTTAGTTCGAATGCTTTCATCGAAATTGTAGCGATTTCAATGCTGTTGCTTATAGGCCTAAATCAAAATGTGTTTGCGCAGGAAAGCCTGAAGGTAATGACCTACAACATTCGATATGATAATCCACAGGATGGAGAAAACGTCTGGCCCAAGCGAAAAGAGAAGGTGGTCAGACTGGTGTTGTCACAAGAAGCTGACATCCTCGGATTTCAAGAGGCACTTGAAACGCAAGTGTTGTTTCTGGACGAGAACCTTTCCAAATATGGGAGAATTGGAGTTGGGCGAGATGATGGTATGACAAAGGGAGAATTTAGTCCATTGTTCTACCTCCAAGATAGGTTTCAGCTTCACGACAATGGAACATTTTGGTTGAGTGAAACTCCAGAAAGGGTAGGAACTAAAGGCTGGGACGCCAACATTCCGAGAATCGTTACATGGGCAGAATTGATTGATAAACAGACGAATTCTAGCATTTGGGTATTCAACACGCACTTTGATCACAAAGGGGTTGAAGCGCGGAAAGAAAGTGCAGCGCTGATCATCGAAAAAGCAAAGGAAATGGCTGGCTCTTCGAGCATCATTTTGATGGGTGATTTCAATTTCATTCCTGAATCTGAACCCTACAGAATAATCAATGAACGGTTTCTAGATTCATTCTCATGCCGGAATAACGGGCCAACTACAACTGGTGTTGGCTTTCAGGTCGAAGGAAAACAGGGCGCTCGAATAGACCATATTTTTCATTGCGAATCTTTCGAATGCACGAACTATCGAATTCTCGATGACAATGATGGCATATACTATCCTTCAGACCATCTTCCAGTTGTCGCCATTTTGAGTTTGATAAAACGGCCATAACTCTGGTGAATAGAGGCTGTAAGTCACTGCTAAATTTTATACAGCGTAAATATTACTGCTGCATTATTAACGCATTTTTCCGTAGCCGCGATTCGGAGTCCGCAAGGTTAATTCAAAGATTCAATATCCTTCCAAATTCGGTTCGACATTTGTCCGGTTGGCTCCACAGCAACGCCCCGCAGTTGCGGGGCTTTTTTGTTTCACTATCCACATTTACTATGCCCGCAACTTTTGCACTTCAGGCAGCCTTCTTCATAGATCAATCCGTCAGGATCATTGCATGAAGGACATTGATGATCGGCTTTCGTTCCATCTGGAATGTAGCGCTTAAGCGTGCGTTCCACTCCATTTTTCCAAGTATTGATGTTCTCATCGAAGAGGTTTAAACGAGAAACCAGGTTCACTACGTAAGGCAACGGCATTCCGTGACGCAGCACACCTGAAATGAGTTTCGCGTAGTTCCAGAATTCTTTATCAAAGCTTCGCGAGAGACCTTCGATGGTTACGCGGTAACCGTCTTTGTCAACATATTGGAAATCGTAACGAGCATTTCCGTTTTCGTCACGGTCTTTAATAATCCACCCCTTTTCTGCCCAAGCAGGAAGATGAAATGCTTCTTCCGTTTTTCCAGTGAAGATCTCGTATGGTTTTCCGTCCAAAAGTCCGACCACAGCAATCCACTTTTCCTTTTCGTTTTGGAAACGGACAATCTCGGCTTCCAGCTTTTTAGGTCTGCGCGGAGGACGTGTTTCCATGATCGTTTCCAATGTTGGAGTGTCTTTCTTTTCGTCATTGGAAATCAAAACGCCCGAACGAGAACCATCGCGGTAAACCGTAATTCCTTTCACGCCTTGCTGCCAAGCGGTCAAGTAGATTTCGCCTACTTTTTCTTGACTTACATCTTCAGGTAAATTGATAGTTGAGCTGATGGAATGGGTCACATATTTCTGCACCATCGCCTGCAACTTTACGCGCTGCATCCAGTCAATTTCAGGAGCGGTTGAACCAGAATAGGGGTTGACCGAGTCATCCGTGTTTCCAGTAATCTCCATCCACTTTTTAAGTTTCGGGTGATAAACCGTGAATTCCTCCCAGCGGTCGCCCATTTCATCCACGAATGAAACCTTCGCATCAGGCGTGTGCTCCATCACTTTTCTCCTTCGCTTGTAGCTGGTCATGAACACAGGTTCGATACCTGACGAAGTCTGACCAAGCATACTAAGGGTTCCAGTTGGCGCCACTGTACTGATAGAAATGTTTCTGCGCCCGTGCTGCATCATGCGGTCATAAACGTTCGGAAATTCCTTTTGCAACATCTGCACAAACTCAGAGGTGTTCTCAATTTTCGGGTCAAAGTCTTTGAATTTGCCACGTTCAATCGCCATGTCGATGGAGCACTGAAATTCTGCATCGCACTTGGTTCGCATCATTTTCTCCATTTCCACCAAAGCCTCATCACTATCGAATTTCAAGCCCAAGGCAGCAGCCGTGTCGGCCAAGGCGGTAAATCCAAGGCCCGTTCTTCTTCCATTCTTCCCTGCATTATAAAGAAGCTCCCATGTTTCAAGTTCCACTTGCTTTATCCTCTCGGGCTCTGGGTCGCTTTTTACCTTATTCAGAATGCACTCGATAGCCTCCAATTCGAGGTCAACGAGGTCATCCATCAAGCGTTGCGCTTCGTAGGTCGTTTTCCAGAATTTCTTGTGGTTGAACGAAGCTTCCGGTGTAAACGGATTATCCACAAATGAATACAGATTGATGGCGATCAAACGGCAGCTATCTCCGCCCTGCATGGCAATTTCAGAACACGGATTGGTACTTGTATTCTTAAATCCTGGGTACACGGATGACGTGGAATAGTAATGCTGACGGTCCCAAAAAATGAGGCCAGGTTCGGCTGTGTTGTGCGCGCATTTAATGATGGTATTCCACAACTCGCGGGCGTTCACCTTTTTAGTGATCTGCGGTTCTTCACTTTCAATCGGCCAGCGTTGGGTGTAGTCTTTATTATGGCGAACGGCCTTCATGAATTCGTCCGAAATTCGAACTGAAATATTGGCGCCAGTTACCTTAGAAAGGTCTTGTTTGATAGTTATAAAATCCTCGACATCTGGATGGGCAATATCCATCGTGATCATTAGCGCTCCACGTCTTCCGTTCTGAGAAACTTCACGGGTCGTGTTTGAGAAGCGTTCCATGAACGAAACTGCTCCAGAAGTACTTCCTGCCGCGTTGTTCACGCGCAATCCCGCAGGACGAATGGTGCTCATGTCAATTCCAACTCCACAGCGTCTTTTAAAGAGCTGAACAAGTTGTTGGTCGGTGTACATGATGCCACCATAACTGTCGTGAATTTCGGGTATGACCACGCAGTTACTTAAGGATGCCAAGATGTAGGGATTGCCTAATGAGGCCATCACGCTTCCCTGTGGGATCACATATTTGAAGTCGCTGAAAAGATTGTAGATCTCATCTTCTGTCATTGGATGCCGCTGCTGACCATACTCCGATAGCAGTGCGGTTTTCGCTCCAAGATTGGCAGACGAACCATTCTTTAATTCGATGCGGGCAAACTGTTTGGCCATCCGTCTGTGCATGTCATCTGGAGACTTCTCCACATACTTGCCATCCAGGTCGGTCATGGCGTATTTGTTTATCCATGTGGTGGCAGCCAACTCATCTCCATCAAAGTATTTCAAGCACTCCTTCAACACTTCCTCGTGACTGAATATTGGTGTTGAGATTAGGGTTTTTACGATGGCTTGCGGTGTCTTTTTGGCTGTCATGTTTTCTTCATTAGATGTTCTCGTCCATGAAATTATCGACCAAAAAATGGCTCTCGATGATGGGCAGATATGGTTGTTAAAAATATGGCTGTTGATAACTCTAAGTAGTTGGTAATCAGCAATGAGATTACTCGAATCTGATTTAAATCAGCATTGAATACCGTCAATGAGGTAGTCCTTATCATTATTCAGAAAAAGAAAACGGCCCGTAAGCGGGTCGGTTCTCATCCATTCTCTCACATCATCATCATGTTCAATAATTCCGTAAAACTGTTCCAAATCCCGCTTCCATTACCAGTGCTTTCGGAAAAAGGATGTTGTTTTCTAAATGAATGTGCTGGAACAGATCATCCTGAAATTCTTTTAGCAAGCTATAAGTTACTCGCCACGTGTTGCAGGCATATTCTGGTGGATTGAAACCATCGCTCAACATGCTCATTGCTTCAAATCGTTCTCCTTCCTCTTCATGCTCGGCCTTCATCATGGCGATTGGATTTTCTACAGTATTGAATGATGGCTGCTGCATTGCTTCCCCGGCATCTTTTGCCATTTGCATTTTCTTGATGAATGGAAAGAGAATCAGTTCTTCCTTTTTCATGTGCTGCGCCAAATTCCCAGCGCTTTTGAAGAACATGTTTCTGAGGTCAATCAAATATGGGTGACCTTCTCCGTGCACCTTTGCCACTTTATCGAGAAATGGTTTTAGCTGATACGTGGCTTCAACCACATAGCTGTGATGAATATCCTCAATGTGATTGACCAATCTATCCAACTTCCAAGTGGTGTAATCCACGTTGCTGTCGTCATTCACGCTTATTGCTGCTTCCAGATCAGCAAGCAGCGGCTGTGGGTCAATTCCTTTTGCCGCGCAAGCATCTTCAATAGTTCTTCCGCCCTTGCAGCAGAAGTCAATGCTGTATTTTTTGAAAACTGGTGCGGTTCTGTAATTCTCGGCTACCATTTCGCCAATTGTCGGTGCTACTGTTGCTTCCATTAATGTTGTTTTTATGATGTAAAACGAAGGTAGATGGCGATTTACATCGTAATCTGAGAGTCATCAGTTTAAATATATGATATGTATCATAAAAATGATTGAATGCGATTTAGCCACAACAAACTTTAACTGACGTGAGAACCATCAGTTTTTACCGATCAATACTCTGTAGCTTTCGAGCCCAATACGTGTTTAGTTAGAGAATATGATTGACAAACAATCTAAAGAAATAGAAGAGTTACGTCTGAGGCTTTCACGGTTTTCAGATGATCTGGAAACGCCACAAGATCGAAAACAACGGACGATGGAAGTGGTGGGCAAATATGTCAGCGAGTTTTACGAATGTCTCCCGAATCATAAGACGTATCATGCCGACTATGCTATATCGTCCGAGGATGAATTTTTGGAACTTTCGGACCCGACCGAGCTTGACACAATTCTCGAGTATGTAAGAGATCGGATTGATACGAAGGGTTTGAATGCAGCCTCTGGCGGTCACCTAGGCTACATACCAGGCGGTGGGATTTTTGAGGCAGCTGTTGGAGATTTTATTGCTGCGGTTGGTAATCAGTATGCTGGGGTGTTTTATGCATCGCCAGGAGCAGTTCGAATGGAGAATAGCCTGATAAAATGGGCTGGCGAACTTGTTGGTTATAAAGAAGGTTTTGCTGGAAATCTCACTTCCGGTGGTAGCATGGCCAATCTGATTGCTATTGCCACTGCGCGAAAATCAAAGAATATTCGGGCTAGGGATGTGGAGAAAGCGGTGGTTTATACCACCAGACAAACGCATCACAGTCTGCTTAAAGCGCTGCGGATAAATGGCTTACACGAATGTGTGTTACGGGTAATTCCTGCCGATGTTCATTACAGAATGAATATACAAGCACTGGAAAAAGCCATAAATAAGGACAAGGAAAATGGCCTGCTTCCATTTCTCATTATTTCGAATGCCGGGTCTACGGATGTTGGGGCGGTGGATCCATTGCGGAAAGTGGCAACAATTGCGCGGGAGTTTGAACTCTGGCACCATGTGGATGCTGCGTATGGCGGTTTTTTCCTATTGACCGAATACGGAAAGAAGAAACTGGATGGCATCGACTTGGCCGACTCGGTTATTCTCGACCCGCACAAAGGGTTGTTCTTGCCATATGGTTCTGGAATGGTTTTGATCAAAGACGGGAACCTACTCGAGGAGACGTTTAGTCAGGAGGCCAATTACATGCAAGACAGTAAATTATCTGGAGCAGAGGTTTCACCAGCGGATCTATCGCCCGAACTCAGCAAACATTTCAGAGGAATGCGAATGTGGCTTCCCCTCAAAATGCATGGTGTGCAGAAATTTGCCGATGCGCTGGATGAGAAACTATTGCTGGCCGATTATTTCTATCAAACAATTACCGAGATGGGATTTGAAACTGGCCCAGAGCCTGACCTGAGTGTGGTTCTTTTTCGGCTCGGGGCCGATGAAAGCACAAATGAACTGAACAAACAGATTGTAGCAGACATCCATGCCAATTGTCGGGTTTTCATTTCTTCCACCACAATCAATAATGTGTATTGGATGCGTGTAGCCATCCTTTCTTTCCGAACACATTTACAAGAAGTGGATGAGTTACTCTACTTTCTCCAAATTCACATGAAGGAAAACAACGTTTAGAAATCCTTCTTCTTCGCCTGTCTCACTATTAGTGCAATCGGCACAGCTGCCCAAGCGAAAAGCAAACCGAAACTGGTGATCATGCCCAGCGAAGTGCCGAAGAATTGCTGAAAAACGGCACCGGTGTAGCCAAGCAGCACGGAAATGTCCAATTCGAGAATGATGAGAATTCGAGATAGATCAATCGGATTGAACATGCTGGCCAAGAGCGAGAACTTGTCAATCGGGTAATCATCAAAAATGAAGAGCGATATGAGGAAAATGCCATCGTAAACAACGGCTAAGAATAGCCACATCAAGATGGCGATACCGAAGCCTTTGATCTTATTGTCGTTGGCCAAACCTATGTTGTAGGCCAACGCCACAAAAATGAAAGTGAGCAGCGCACCGACCGCCAGCAATAGTGCGAAACTGACCAACGCAGTTGAACCCACAACGCCATAAATAGCGAATGGAATACCCAAACCAAGTACTAGACTGCCCGCCAAAGAAAGCGCCAATCCAAAATACTGACCGAGGAAAATAGTGCTTCGTTTCAACGGTTGTGCCATCAATAATTCAGTGAATTCCTTCGAATTGTAGTAGTACATCACTCCGAAAATGGTTCCGATCAATGGCGTGAGCACCACGATGATGTTCATCATGGTGATGATTGCCTTCGACACATCGTTGTTCAAGAACAGAAGCGTCATGCCAAGCAGGAAGTAAAATCCGAAATAGACGAAGCTCCATCGGCTTCGAATAAGATCGAAAAAGCTGTATTTCATGATCTTAAGCATGCTCTCTCCTTAATATGGCCGCAATGGCGTGTTCAAAATCCTTCTGTCCAGTTTTCTGCTGCAACTCTTGAACCGAACCTTTGAAATAGATCTTGCCGTCCAAAAGAAAAACAATCTCATCGGCAATTTCCTCCACAAAACTCATGATGTGGGTGGTTATCAGCACCGTTTTTCCGTTCTGTTTTTCGGCTCTGATAAGCTCCTTCAAGTGCAACATGGCGATTGGGTC
Source organism: Flavobacteriales bacterium (assembly GCA_021739695.1). NCBI lineage: Bacteria > Pseudomonadati > Bacteroidota > Flavobacteriia > Flavobacteriales > Flavobacteriales bacterium. Next base: position 96,493 of record JAIPBM010000013.1, read on the forward strand.
GAGACCAGAGGTCGGTTCGTCCAAAATGACCAACGGACTGTTGAACATGAAGGTGAGCATGAGATTGACCTTCTGTTTTGTTCCACCCGATAGGTTTCCCAATTTCTTGTCGAGAAAGGGCTCGAGGCCGAAATGCGCGATCAATTCTTGGTCTCGCGTTGGCTTATCGCGAAGCTCTTTCACCAATTTCAAAAGTTCCGAAACACTCAGGTTTGAAGGGAAATTGGCAATCTGCGGCAGGTAATCGATGTTTCCGCGGTATTCCCATTCCCTGATGACGGATTTGCCATCGATGCTGATCTTTCCTGCATCCGGAACCACCATTCCCAACACACTTTTGATCAGCGTGGTCTTTCCTGATCCATTCGGACCAAGAATGACGAAAATGCCACCCCTAGCGATTTGGAGGTCGAGGTTGTCGAGAACGGTGAGTTTCCCGAACGATTTTTTCAGTCCTTCTACACGTATCATTTGAAACTCATTAATGGTTTTTCATCTACCAGATCATCTGGCGTAAAAACGGGAGAAACCTTCTCCGAAAAGTTGATGATGTCAACGAACAGGCTTCGCAGCAGCACAATGGTCTCGGGAGTTCGATTAACGATATACGAGAACAGTTTGACGGGCCGATGTGGCACATCGCCAATGCCGTCCTTATTCAGGTCGTAGCCCGTATAATCTCCCCAATAATTCTCGTTGAAACTGTTATCGTTCATCTTGCTGTTGTACGACACATCAAAAGCGTTTGAACTGAAATTATTGTGCTCAAAAACATTCTTGTAGCAGGCACCGGCCACCTTTACGCCCCAACCATTTCCTTTCAAAATGTTGTTGAAATAGTTGACCCGTGTGGAGCCTTCGATATTGATGGCGATTGTGTTGCCTTCAAAGCGGTTATCGATGATTTCTGCATCGTAAATTTCTTTCAGAAGGAGTCCGTACGAAGCCGTTCCCCAGTTTTTTTGAAACACATTGCGTTCCATGCGAATGAATTTTGAGAACATGACGGCTACTCCGGCTCCGTTCTCACGAAAAGTGTTGTAGGTGTATTCATTCTGATTGCTAAACATAAAATGCAATCCGTAGCGGAAATTGTGCTCGCTGAGGTTGTTCATAACCTTGCAATCGGTTGCAAACTCGAAGTAAATACCATCGCGAAGCTTGTGCAGGTAATTGCCTTCCACAAGAACATGATCGCTGTGCCAAAGATGAATTCCGTTTCCAGCGGTTACTTCTTCGGTCCCTTGGCTGCTCACTTGGTTTTTTCGCACCGTTCCGTGGCTCGATTTCTCAATCAAAGCGCCAAAGTAAACCGCCTCCATCACGCAGTTTTCAATCAGAAAATGTTTCACCTTATGCAGATAAATGGCTGCATAATCTTTGGTGAAACTGATGCCGACATTTTTGAGATGTAATCCTGAAATGGAAACGTGGTTCGCTTCAATTTTGATGATGTAGGCTTTCTTTTCGCCATCAATTATGCTGCCTTTTTCGCCCTTGATAGAAAGCGGCTTGTTTACCGAAATGTTGTGCTCCTTGTAGGTTCCGGCCTTTACCAAAACCACATCACCGCTATCGGCAGCAGCAATGGCGCTCTGTACCGTTTTGAAGCTGCATTTTGAGCACACTTCCAATTGCTTGGAGAATACCAAAATGGGCATGAACAAGAAAAGGATGGTAAGCCTGAACATGGAGTTGAAATTACAGTCCGTATTTCAGTCTTATCTGCTCCCAAGTGAGCACTTCGCCACCGCTTTCTTGTTGGGTTGATATGGCCTGATCTTCCGAACTAAATGCGCTCAGAAAAGCACCCATCGGACTCGGAATAGCATCAGAAATGAGGTATGTGGCCAAGTTGGCATCGGTAAATTCTCCAGGTTTGGCGTAATCGCAAACCAAGTGGAGTTCAAGCGGTGCTTCGTCAAATGTTTTCATCTGATTGAGCATGCACTCAACGGCATCAAACTTATAGCACTTGCCTTTGGTTGTTACGAACTCAGCTGCGTGCTGACTGTCAACTATATTCATTTTGCAGAAGTGACAGGCGTCCTGACCGTAGTTTATCGGCTGTGGTTCTACTGCACAAGCACTGAGGAACAAAATGAGAATCAGGAAAATTGGATGGTGGTTTTTCATGACGTTTATTTTAAGACCTCACAGGTTCAATTAACCTGCAAGATTTGTGGATTCAATCATTAAAGTGGCGGGAATTTATGTCCAGCTTCGTATCGGCCAACCCAATAGGCCACTATGCTAAGAACCATTCCAGCGAAAAGCAGATAGGCGCCAATGGCTGGCATGGAGGTCGCCTCAAAGTTTAGGATGGTCTGTGTTCCAATTAACGGTGGTTGATACGTTAGCAAATGCCCCGTTTCGTCCATGAATTTGATGGCTGCTTTTGGGTCGAGGCTGTGTCCATAATCGTATTCCCACTGATAGAAATCGTACATGCCGATAGAGCCGAAAATGGCGGCCAGCCAGAACCAAGCAAGAAATAACAAACGATTTCCGATAAAGCCGAGAACGACCCCAAGAACGACCATTCCGCCAACCACCCACGGAAACACATCGAATTCAGGAATGTGTTCTGGAATGGGTTTCATGCCTACGTAGTGGTTCATGAGGTTGATGTTCTGAAGATCACCTGGTTTGATGTCAGCGATCTTGGTTATCCAGATCTCCATTCCCAATGGCTCTGGATACTGAGGTGCGCCTAATTCAATCGTCCACATGGGCACGAAGAACAAGGAGGCTGGAAGTAGCGCAGCAATGATCATCAGAATCTTAGAAGCTTTCATTGTCTTACTTTTTGTTGTTTTTCAATTAATTTGAATAAGAACGGGCAGTTGTTAGGCTGCCCGTTCCCTCTCATAAACCATTCGGACTATTCTCCATCAAGCGACCAGGATAGCGGCACATTTGCGCCTGCGGGCGAAACGCGCACATATCCTTGCATCTCCTGATGTAATGCCGAACAGAAGTCAGTACAGTACATCGGCCAAACACCAACTCTTTTAGGTTCCCAAATGATGGTTTCGGTCTGACCAGGCATGATCAACAACTCCGAAGTATTGGCTCCGATCATCGCAAATCCGTGTGGCACATCGAAATCCTGCTCCAAGTTGGTCACGTGGAAGAAAACCTTATCGCCAACTTTCACTCCTTCGATATTGTCTGGTGCAAAGTGGCTACGGATCATTGTCATTTGAACGTGAACCTCGTTTCCTTTTCGTGTCACTTTTGCTTCTTTCTCGCTCTTGGCAACCCAAGGATGCGTATTCACTTCAAGCTTGTAGATCTTCGTAGAGTTGGGCTTGATCAGATCGGCTGGACAACCGGCTGCGTAGTGCGGTTCGCCAATGGTTGGGAAGTCGCTCAAGAGTTCCATTTTGTCTCCTGAGATGTCATATAGCTGAGCTGACTGACACAGTTCTGGTCCTGTTGGCAGGTATCGGTCCTTGGTGATCTTGTTCATGGCCACCAAGTACTTGCCCCAAGGCTTCTGAGAGTTTCCACCAGGAATCATCAAGTGACCAACAGAGTAGTAAGTTGGCTTTCTATCCAACACTTCCCAAGTTCCCAATTTCCATTTCACAACCTCAGAAGAGATGAAGAAAGTGGTGTAAGCATTGCCTTTGTCGTCAAACTCGGTGTGCAACGGTCCAAGACCTGGCTGAACCACTTGTCCACCCAACACATCTTCGAAATTCAAGATCGGAATCCCGTAGGCCTCACCGTCATATTTTTTGCCTTCAATGGCGGCCAACATTTTGGTGAAGGAGTGAACCGTAACGTTTGCAGAAAGCTTTCCGCTACCCACGATATATTCTCCTGTTGGATCCACATCGCAACCGTGAGGAGACTTTGGTGTCGGCAGAAAGTAAACCAATCCTGGACATTCTGCAGGATCAAGAACTTTTACCTCTTTCCCCCATGTTGTTGAAGCTGTATGCGAATTCTCGTCATAAACGTTGTGCGCATAATTAGCTGGCATCGTCTTGAACTTGCCTGCGGCCATGTATTCTTCCGCTTTTTTCCAGTTTACAGCAGCGATGAAATCCTTGTCGTTCTGAGAAGCATTTACTTCCAAGAGCGAGTTCGCTTCTTCGGTATTATAGGTCGTAAAGAAGAACCAACCGTGTGATTTTCCACGACCAGGATGTGCCTTGTCGTAATCGAAGCCAGGCATGAGGATCTGGAAAGCGATATCCATTTCTCCTGAGCTTTTATCCACCGAAAGGAATGAAAGCGCTCCTTTGAAGTTGCCTTTGTATTCGCTGATCGGCATATCCCGTTGAGGAACTGGAATTGAAAAACGAGTTCCTGCAACCACATATTCCGTATTGTCGGTCAGGTAGGAAGAACTGTGATTTCCCGCTGAGTTTGGAATTTCAATCGTCTCAACTGTTTCAAATGTCTTCAGGTCGATACGTGCAATTCGAGGCGTGTTGTTTCCATTAATGAAACACCATCTTCCATCAATTACGCCATTGGTTTGCGAAAGATCAGGGTGATGCGCATCATCCCATGGAACGAAACCATGTGAGGTCTCCAACATTGGTTTCGTTTCTTCGCTGTAGCCATATCCTTTCTCAGGATCTTGAGAGAACACTGGTATCACTTTGAAAAGGCGACCGGATGGAAGACCATAAACGGCCAACTGACCACTGAATCCGCCCGAAATGAAAGCGTAGAACTCATCGTGCTCACCTGGAGCCACGTACACTTTTTCGGCATTGCTACCAGACATGGCACCGCCACCGTCTTTAGAGCCACCGCACCCGATCATTCCGATCGAAAATGTTGCGATTGCCGCTATTGAGAAAATTGTCTTTTTCATCTTATTTATGATTTACTGGTTGGTCAATTTATTTTTTGAGTGATCGGAAATATTCAAGAATGCTTCGAGCCTCATCTTCGGTAAGACTTTGGTTAGCCATTGGAGAGAGATACTCTGCCAAAAGTGCTTTTGCAGTTTCGTTCTCAGCCACCATTCCTTCAGGGTTAAGAATCATATTCATGATCCATTCTGGCTCTCTTCGGCTCGTTACTTCTGTCAAATCAGGTCCAACGAATCGTTTTCCCATTTTATGACAAGCCGTGCATTTTGCCTCAAAGGTTTCCATGCCCGTTGCAGCTAATGCAGCGTCTACTGGTGCAGAAACATCTACTGATTTAATAGGTCCAACGCCTTTATCTGGTCCTGGCGCTTCTTTCTTCACCATTGATTCAGCTTTAACAGCTGGTCCTTGTTGTTTTGGCTCACCGCCACCGCAGCTGGTAAACATCATTACCAAGGCTGCCATTACGATTGAATTGATTGTTTTCATCTTGATTGCTTTTAGATGGTTTTACTATTGGTTATCCTGGTAGAATCACTTTGTCTACCACGTTTATAATTCCGTTTGCTGTTTGAATGGTGCCAATCACCTTAGCTCCTCCAACAAACACGTCTTCACCTTCTACCGTCACTTCTAGGTAAGAACCGTCTGCCATGTAAAGCTTTCGTCCTTTGCTAGCCTCTTTTTTTAGAGCCTCCAGATTGTAAGAACCCGGAGCAGCATGACCTGTAAGGATGCCAGCAAGCGTTGCCTTGTTTTCTGGTTTCAGCAGGTTCTCCACCGTTCCTTCAGGAAGCGCGGCAAACGCGTCATTTACTGGCGCAAAAACCGTAAGTGGCCCTGCATTTACCAATACATGCTCTATCTGGGCCGCTTGAACCGCTGCAACCAATGTACTATGGTCTGCAGAGCCAATGGCAACCTGAAGAATATTTGGGTCAGAGTCCGCATCAACAACGGAAGCCTGCCCTAGCGGTGTGTTCTGCTCTGCTGCACTTTCTCCTGTTGCTGATGTTTTAGTGTCATTTTCGGTTCCACCGCAAGAAACCAGCCCCAAAAGGGCGATAGCTGCTAAAATTGAATTGAATTTTGTTTTCATGATATGAGAGATTGGTTGATACTCTTTTTCTTACCACGAAGGACTAAATGAATACATCATTAAAAACTGATGCACATCATATAATTGTCTGTTTAATGGCACATTAACACCATTTGAAATCATTAATAACTGTTACATATCATTTTATTGGGTCAAGTAACGTAGTAAAAGTGCGACACAGATATTCACGGATTCCGCTATTCGATTTGCTACTACATTGCAGTGCACTTGAGAATATTTTTCGTGTTTATTTTGAGGGCTGAGAAAACGCCATGAATTCAGGAGAATTAAAACAACTTGACAAGCTCATCGAGAATTACTGCACTCCAGAGTGGAGGAAATTGGCGTGGGCGAACACCACAACGCTTGATTTCAAAACAGGTGATGTAATTATTAATGAAGGCGATAAGGCCGACAACATTTACATGGTCAAACATGGTCGTGTAAAGGTTTACTCTGCTTATACAGAGAATATAGAGGTCATTGCACGATTTGCTACCGATGGTCAGATAATCGGGCACAGAGGATTTGGGGAGGACTTCACCTTTGCCGTTTCAGCTGTAGCACTGTCTCCAAGTACTATTTATTGCCTGCCGATGTCCGTTTTTCAGAGTTTATTGAAGGCGAATAACCTGTTCTGTTACTACTTCATGATGTTTTTTGCTGAAGAATTAAGACGTTCTGAACGAATGGGCAAAAATCAACTGAATATGACTGTGAAGCAGCGTGTCGCTCAAGCGATTAGAATGAATATGGAGAGCTTTGGTTTCGACTCTGAGGACGGTTCGCTTCTTGCTTTTACCGTCACACGAAAAGACCTTGCTTCAATGGCCAGCACCACATATGAGTCTGTTATCAGAAGTCTGGCAGAATTGCAAACGGAAAAAATCATCAAGATAGAAGGGAAAAAACTGAGAATTGTGGACAATAAGAAGCTTTGTGAAATGACTTATTGTTCAAAAGATTTGACGTCATAGAGCCAAGTAAAATCAGACTTGGATTAGAATTGGGTTCTGTCGCATTACCAAGGTTGAAAAGGTATTGGTTTAGTTTTGATTAAAACCAAAGTCCACTAGAATGTACAAGGATCACAGATTTCCAAAAGCCATCATTCTTCAGGCAGTGTATTTCAAACTGAGGTTCACTTTGAGCTATGGAGACGTTGAAGAATTTCTCAGAATCAGAGGGGTAAAGGTTGATCATTCTACTCTACAACGCTGGGTGTTCAAGTTCTCACCTCTGATTGAGGCGAACATGCATAAGAGAAAGCGCAGTGTCTGCGATAGTTGGTGAATGGAAGAGACCTACATTAAGGTAGGAGGGAAGGACATGTAACTATATCGAGCAGTGGACAAATATGGTTACACAGTTGATTTTCTGCTGACCAAACGGAGAATGAAAGGTTCTGCCCAGAAGTTTATGAACAAAGCCATCGGAAATAACGGAAGACCACGAGAGATCAATATTGATAAAAGTGGAGCCAACTCAGCGGCAATCAGAACTGTAAACGCGAGGAGTTTTAGCCGGAATAGACGCAGAGGCTGCAAGTATTTGAACAATATAGTGGAGCAAGACCACAGGAATATCAAACGAAGGATGTGCATAAGTGCGGGGTTCAAAGAGTTCGAGTCTGCACAAAGGACCTTAGCGGGAATTGAGGTGGTGAACATCATACGGAAGGGGCAGATAGATGGCCCGAACTCCTCTTGTTTTGCAACATTCAGATCATTGGCAGCATAGACACTTCAAATCCTTAATTTTTAAGACGCCAACGGAGTTAATGCGACAGAACCCACTTAATCGTTTCTGTGATTTATTGGTCAGATATGAGTTGAAAAATAACTAAATAGCTGATTATTAACTATTTACCGATACAGAACTTTGAAAAGATGTTGCCCAATAGGTCATCTGTTGTGATCTCGCCTGTTATTGCCCCGAGATAAAAGAGAGACCTACGGATATCGATGGCAACCAGATCGCCAGGAACTTGGTTTTGGAATCCCGCTAACACGTCTTGAAGTGAATTTTTGGCACCATTCAATGCTTCGATGTGACGCGTGTTGGTCACAATGGTCTGGTCTTCTTTTAGAGCTGAAAGATTGACAAATTCGGTCAAGCGCAGTTTCAATTCTTCAATCCCCGTTTTCTCTTTGGCTGAGATGGAAGCGGTATTGAAATCAACAAACTTTTGGGCCACGGATTCTGAAGTCTTGTCGGTTTTGTTGGCAACAAGGATTAATCGTTCTTCGAGGTCGGATTTACGTGTTTTCAGTTCGTTTATCTCGGAATGAAGTCTTTCGGGTGTGTAGGTGGAGGCATCAAAAAGAAACATGACCACATCGGCCTGTTCGGCCTTTTGCATGGTGCGTTCAATCCCAAGACTTTCAATGGTATCAGAGGTTTGTCGGATGCCAGCTGTATCAATAAAACGGTAGCGGATTCCTTCAATCACCAGTTCGTCTTCCACGGTATCGCGAGTAGTTCCAGCAATGTCGGAAACGATGGCGCGCTCTTCATTCAAAAGGGCATTCAGTAAGGTCGATTTTCCTGCGTTCGGTTCGCCAATAATGGCTACCTGAACACCTTCTTTGATCACATTTCCTAATTCGAATGAACCGATGAGTTGTTCAATTTTTATGATGATACGATTGATCAGTTGCGCCAATTGCGAACGGTCGGCAAATTCCACGTCTTCTTCGGAAAAGTCGAGTTCCAACTCGATCAGCGAAGCGAAATGGACGAGTTCTTCGCGCAGCACTCGGAGATCGTTGCCAAATCCACCACGCATCTGATGCATAGCCACTTGGTGTGCTGCTTCTGAAGAGGAAGCGATCAGATCTGCCACAGCTTCAGCTTGCGATAGATCCATCTTGCGGTTCAGAAAAGCCCGCATCGAATACTCGCCTGGTTTGGCCATTCGGCAGCCGTTCTTGCTCAGTAGATTCAGGATTCGTTTCTGAATAAAGGTTGAACCATGGCAAGAGATTTCAACAGAATCTTCTCCAGTAAACGATTTTGGATTGCGGAAAACGCTCACAAGCACTTCATCCACAATTTCGGGCACTTGCCCTGAGCCTGCGGAAGGGTCCAATATATCTCCGAAAATGATGGTGTGCGATGCTGCTTCGGCAATCGTCTTTTTCCCTTTCGCCCGAAAGATATTGTCGGTAATGGCGAAGGCATCTTTTCCGCTCATTCGGATAATAGCGATGGCGCCTGCTCCCGAAGGAGTGGCCAATGCCATAATTGTATCATCCATTGCATTCAGAGCAGCCATTTCAAGCTAATTTGATTGTGGAAAAGTTGAGGGCGCAAAAGTAGACCTTAATGTTGGGTATCCGTTCGTAATAAGCTACTTTTGGCCGCGTTCAAAAAACACATAGACAAACACCATGAGTGTATTAGTAGATAAGAATTCGAAGGTTATTGTTCAAGGATTCACCGGTAGCGAAGGAACTTTCCACGCTTCGCAGATGATTGAATACGGAACCAATGTAGTAGGTGGAGTAACTCCTGGTAAAGGTGGTCAAACTCACCTAGATAGACCAGTATTCAACACGGTTGCAGATGCTGTGAAAGAAACTGGAGCCAATGTTTCCATCATTTTTGTTCCGCCAGCATTTGCGGCTGACGCGATCATGGAAGCTGCGGAAGCAGGAATTGCATTGGTAGTTGCCATCACGGAAGGAACTCCTGTTGCCGATATGGCGAAAGCTGCGGCTTACCTGAAAGGAACCAAGACACGATTGATCGGTCCAAACTGTCCAGGAATCATTACGCCAGAAGGAGCGAAAGTCGGTATCATGCCAGGATTCGTATTCAAGAAAGGACGTATCGGTATCGTTTCAAAGTCTGGAACGTTGACCTATGAAGCTGCTGATCAAGTAGTGAAAGCTGGTATGGGAATCTCAACAGCTATCGGAATCGGTGGTGACCCGATCATTGGTACAACCACTAAAGAAGCAGTTGAATTGTTCATGAACGACCCAGACACAGATGCGATCGTAATGATCGGTGAGATCGGTGGTACGCTAGAGGCTGAAGCTTCAGCTTACATTAAATCTACTGGAAACAAGAAACCGGTTGTTGGTTTCATCGCTGGTCAAACAGCTCCGAAAGGAAGAACAATGGGACACGCGGGTGCCATTGTTGGTGGAGCGGAAGACACCGCAGAAGCTAAAATGAAGATCATGGCCGAGTGCGGAATTCATGTAGTTGCTTCGCCTGGCGATATTGGCGAGACCATGGCGAAGGCGATGGGCGTGACTGCAGGGATGTAAGCATTCAGTCAAAATAGAAGATTGAAAAAAGGGCGTTCCGATTATCGGAACGCCCTTTTCAATTGCAGTAAGTCGGAG
>JAIPBM010000014.1 GCA_021739695.1 Flavobacteriales bacterium
CGTTGTAGGTGCCGGCAACAAGGGCGGTGAACGTTCCAGAAGCTTGCGGACCAGAACCAATGTCATAGCTATAGGCCGTTGTTCCGCCCGAAGCCGATACGGTGAACGAACCGTTGGCACTGCCACAGGTGGCATCGGTCACAGCATCTTCACTGAGCACCAACACAGCGGGTTCTGCAATGACCACCGCCACCGAGGTAGGACAGCTGTTGGCATCCAGAATGTTGACGGTGTATGATCCCGCGGTCAGCCCTGTGAATGTTCCCGAAGCCTGAGGCCCAGCACCGATATCGAAAGTGTAAGGAGCTGTTCCGCCTGATGCAGATACCGTTGCAGAACCTGTTGCTGCTCCGTTACAATCGGCATCTACCGTGGCATCCAACGTTCCAACAACAGGCGTAGGTTCAGAGATGGTGATGGGCACCACATCACTACAGTTGTTCGCATCAAGCACGGTGACCGAGTATGAACCAGCAGCAAGACCTATGAAAGCACCCGAGGCCTGAGGGCCGGATCCAATATCAAAGGTGTAAGGAGGCGTCCCGCCAGAAGCTGTTACTGTGGTTGAACCGTCTGAAAATGCATTGCAAGTAGCTGGTGAATTGATGGAAGAACCAGAAACGACTGTCGGTTCTGTTATTGTCACTACGATTTCGGTTACGCATGAACTATACGTGTCTTCCACCGTAATGGTGTAGGTTCCTGCACAAAGATTTATTGCAGTGCTAGAACCTCCATTGTTGTTGTCTGTAAAAACGATCGAATTATTCGAATCTCGAACCCACGTATAATTATAAGGCCCTATTCCGTCACCAACAACGGTGGCACTACCTAAACAATCCCCGAAACACGGATTCGCAACTAAATTGACAAGTATGGGTTCTGGACAACAGGTCAAAATGGCATTGGAAACAACCGAAGGGTCTGGCGAACATGCATAACTTGTCCAGTCGCCACTTTCTCCATCAGCAGTTGTAGTCACATTAACTCCTAAATTCATACCATCTGAACCTGGAGGGCAATCTGAGGATGTAATTGTCCAACAAAACTCCCATCCGCCATCACCTTCATCTCCATAATTGTCGCCTGGGTCTGATGGACTATTATCAAAGTCATCATCCTGAATGCTTTCGTAATAAAATCCTGAAGGAAACGAACCATTCGCGGGAATAGCACTGGCAATAGGACCAGTGTACCAGTTCCAAGTGCCCATTCCATCCACAGATGCTGCCGGAACAGTTGTAAGTGTACTTTGGTCCCAACCGGCACCAAAAGAAACCTGCACTCCATGCAGCCAATTGATATTTTGCTGTACCCAGGTGTCAATCGTGTAGCAGAATTCTACAGATGTTCCATTCTGATAAAATCCGTTGGTTGGAGGCGGATTAACAGAGATACTGGCTTCGGTCAAACATATATCACAGTTGAAAGAATTGGTAATTGAAAGTTCAAAATCATCCACATCACCAACACTTCCGCCAGAAACTTGAAGGTAATATGTGTTTCCGGGTATAACGGGTTCCACAATCAAATTGGCACTTCCCGAACCATTTGCACAACCAATACCAGCCAAACCTGCACAATCTCCACTCCAAAGACCGATTGAAGGAGATATCAATCCATTCACGGCAATGCTCAGCGAATTCCCTTGAGGAGTGAAACTGTACCAAACTTCCGGAACAAACGTGGGCATATCGCCACCTCCAGAACAACTGAGTTGGTAACTGTAAGGGTTGGCAGCTGTAGCTCCAATATTGCTTCCACACCAACTCTGTTGCGTTCCGACACCATCAGGACAAGCTGTCGGTGCTGTCAACACCCCCAAATTGCATGCTGTTTCGCAGACATCAGCCGCTGCACCTGTGCAAACTGGTCCGCCTGCGCAAGGGGGTGTACATGTAATATTCAGGGTCATGCAAGCAGTACTATTCAAGCACGGCCACCTATCTATCAAAACCCTCAGAGAACCTGTGTAATTAGCTATCCAAGTGATGCTGGATTGAGTTCCGCATGCATCGTCATTATAACCGACTGAAGTACCTCCATTGTACAACGTAATTTGAGTGTCAAAATCAGTATCGCCACAAGTCGAGAACGTATAGGTATTGCCTGCAACTACATCGACCGTTACATATTGCCCTCCTTGCACACAGGTGTTGGTCGCTGATCCAGGGCAACTTGTGGGTGTCAAGTCGGCAAGAAAAGTGTTGTTGTTACCGCATTGAGCAAGCGCTTGTTCTGAAAAAACAAGCAGCAAAAGCATGAACGCAATATGTAATGACCAGCGAATCATTCCACCCTATACTCCTCAGGCTTAGAACGTATCATTAGCTGCTTTTCCTCGCTCATTTGTTCGAAATCCTCCATGGATACGAAGGTTTTGCGCGTACCAGAAAATCCGGCACCGATCTTTGCAAGTTTCGATTTTGGATCGATTTCAGTTCGAACTGCTATCTTACCATTCTCGCACAATTTGAAAACAATCGTAATGGCAGGATCCACTTCACTAAAAAGCGAATACGAATCCAACGAAATCTGATATCCACAAGCTATTAGTTCCTTGGCGGAAATCAATTTAAAAGTTACTCCACCCTCAAACTGAATGGTTCTATCAGAATTTCGAAATCTGTAAGATTCCAATGAAGCATTTTGCAGCGAAATCTGATAGCTATCTGAACCCATTTCATTTGTAAGTATCTGAAATGAAGGACAAGCGACTTGAATATCTTGTTGAGCAGCAGCCTCAAGCGTGAAACAACAAATTCCAACCAGCGACAAGCCCCAAACGAAGTATTTCATTTTGATGGATGTTTTATATCCGTTTTTGACGATCGTTTTCCAGTTTATCGTGTAAATAGCGGAACACACACATAGCTTATGTGATTAGAGGGAACAGGTTGTCGATTTGGTCTTGGAAAGATACGTTTTTTCGTACGTGAAAAACGTAAAAAGATTCTGTAATTCTGTAGAAATAAGTACAGGGTCAGATCACGGTCCAGTTGGTAACATGAAGAGTCATACCGCTCAATATTCCATGCCAAATACTGTTTAGGCACTTGTCTTGATGTAACGGATATCAGCCTATAAGGAGAATTTGGACTTAACTACGGGTATAAAGAATCTGAAAATCGTGAAACGGATTTAGTAGGCTCGACATTCGTCCACTTAGCTCCACCAAAATAAAGCCTTCTCAATTGAGATGGCTTTTTTGTTTTCCACCAATTTGAGATTTCAACCTCCAATCGCCACCATTTCACGGTTGTTTCCGTGCTCGTCTGGGTTAGAGAAATCTTCGAAAGATTCCATTCCAGCACGGACTGCCTTTTTGTTTTGAATCGATGAGGTGATCAGTGGCATAAGATCTTCTCCGTTTCTCATCGCTGTTAGTAGATCGGTTTCCGAACCGGAGAACAGGCAATTCTTCAGTTTACCATCTGCCGTAAGTCGAATGCGGTTGCAACTATCACAGAATGGATTCGTGACCGTGCTGATGATGGCGAAAGAGCCCGCTGAGTTTTTGAGACGATAGTTCTTTGAAGTATCATTTGGTCTGTCAGAAATTCGTTCAAATCCAAACGGGCCAAAATGGTCTGATGTTCGCTTCAGAATATCATCCAACGAAACGCCTTTACTCCAATCCCATTCGTTGCCATTAAAGGGCATGAATTCAATAAACCGAACCGTAACGGGCGTTTCCTTGGTCCATTGTATGAAATCGATGATCTCATCGTCATTCACACCTTTCGTCACCACATTATTGATCTTCACGTCAAAACCACGGTCAATCAGTAGTTGGATATTCTGCGTAATTCGGTCGAAGTAATCTCGTCTGGTAATGGCCAGCATGCGTTCGCGTTTTAGCGAATCAAGACTGACATTAACTGCTTTGACGCCACACACTTCCAGTCTATCGATATGTTGATCAATGAGAATACCGTTGGTGGAAATACTCAACTCCACCGGAAGCGAGGAAAGCAATTCGATCACCGCTCCCGCGTCTTTCCGAACTAACGGCTCTCCGCCTGTCAGGCGGATCTTTTTCACGCCAAGATCAACGAAGGTTTTGGCAATGGCCATCACTTCTTCGGTTCGCATGAATTCCTCGCGCGGACGAAGCACAATTCCTTCTGCTGGCATGCAATAGGTGCAGCGCAGATTACAGCGTTCCGTTAAGGAAATGCGCAAATAATCGTGCTTTCTGCCGAACTGATCGACCAATATGTTGGTTTCTGCGCTCATCTCAATCGTGGCGAGCACCTTTCAGGATTCCGAAAATGTGGAGCAACGGAGGAAACAGTGCATCCATACTTTCCTTGGCTCCATTGGTTGAACCCGGCAAAGCCAAGACCAGCGTTTCACCTATCACTCCAGAAACCGTTCGCGAAAGCATAGAATAAGGGGTGCGGTCCTGTCCGTAACTGCGAACAGCTTCTGCAATCCCTGGAATATTTCTATCCAGCATTGGGATGATTGCCTCTGGTGTCACATCACGCTTCGAAAGACCTGTTCCACCTGTGAAAATGACCATGTCCGCGCCACGTTCAACTGCTTTATTTACTTCCGATTGAATCGCTTTCACTTCGTCTGGAATCACCAAGTAATCAGCAATCTTCACATCACAACTTTCCAGTTTAGAGATGATGGCTTTTCCCGCTTTGTCTTCTTTTTCGCCTCTGGAGATGGTATCAGAACAGACCACCACCACCGCTTGCAGGTCTTTCCTGAAACGGTTGGTGAAATCCGATTTTCCGCCCTTCTTTTTCAGGAGTTTGATGTGATGGATCTCCACGCCTTTGTCAATCGGTTTGAGCATGTCGTACATCGTCAGCGCCACTACGCTTGCTCCGTGCATCGCTTCCACCTCCACTCCCGTTTTATAGATGGTTTTCACATGCATCAGAATGGTGATTTCTAGCCCATCCATGCTGTATTCGATGCTGGCCTGCTCAATGGGCATCGGATGGCAATCAGGCAGCAGATCAGCAGTTTTCTTCACGCCTAAAAGCCCTGCGGCTTTCGCCATTTCAAACACATCGCCTTTCGGAACGGTTCTGTTCTTCAGCGCCTCAATGGTTTCGGGTTTGCTCACGCGAACAATGGCCTGTGCCGTTGCTTCGCGAAGCGTGTTCGATTTATGTGTGATGTCAATCATTGGTTTATTGTTGCACAGAGAAATTTGAGGAGTAGAGACGCACAGAGTCGGAAACATACATGATGAACTCACGTGATGGCTCTGTGTCACTCTGTTTCTCCATTCTCGCTCTGTGAAATGTTTTTATTTGTTCTCTTTCCAAATATGTGTTCCGTCCTCAAAAACCTCTTTTCCAAACACGGGAACTTTGGTTTTTATCTCTTCCACCAAATACCGCGTGGCTTCAAAACAATCCTTTCTGTGTGCCGATGATGTGAATACGAACAGGCAGATTTCGCCAGCATTCACGCGCCCCAAACTGTGGTAAATGTGCATGCAGGTGAGGTCGAATTTTTCAAATGCAGCTTCGCGAATTTCATGAAATGCTTGATTGGCCATTTCCTCATAAGCCGTATAATCGATGGCCGAGACGGTCTTTCCGTCAATCTCGTCTGCGCGCACCTGACCAAGAAAAATATCGTGGCCACCAATATTGGTTTTCACTTGATGATGTGCAATGGAGGTTGCAATCTTCTCAGGTGTTATCGGCCCTTGAACAAATACGTTTTTCGGTTTTCGTTCTTTGGTCATAGTGCATGTTTTTCGCGTGCGGCAATAGCTTTTTCTTTCACTTTCTGAACCTGTTCGTCATTTCGAGAAAACTCAAACGTTCGGGTGGAATTTGTGAGGAGATTAAACGTCATCAGTTTTCCTGACAATACCTCTCCGATTCCGAGAATGATTTTCAAAACTTCGGTAGCCTGATATGTGCCAATAATTCCAGGAAGTACACCCAACACGCCTGTTTCATTGCAATTCGGAATCTGGTTTTCGCCAGGCTTATCTGGAAATAAGCAGCGATACGTTGGGCCGCCTTTGTAATTGAACACCGAAACCTGTCCCTCAAACTGATGAATGGCTCCGTAAACGAACGGTTTGTCCAATTTCACGCAGACGTCATTAATGCGATAACGCGCTGCGAAATTGTCTGTGGCATCCACAAGTAAGTCGTAATTCGCAACAATATCCATGGCATTTCCAGCAGTTAGAAACTCGAAAAACGTTTGGATTTCCACTTCTGAATTGAGTTGTTTCAATCGCTCAGCCGCAACTTCAACTTTAGGCTTTCCAACATCAGAATTGGTGTAAAGCACTTGTCTGTGCAGATTCGTCTCGTTCACTACATCGCCATCAACTATTCCGATGGTTCCAATACCTGCAGCGGCCAAGTATTGAAGTGCAGGACAACCCAATCCACCAGCACCAATGACCAGCACTTTGGCGTTCATCAATTTCTGCTGTCCGCTTTCGCCAACTTCATTCAATGCTATTTGGCGTGCATATCTCATCCGCCTGCAAATGGAGGTAAAACGGCAATTTCATCTCCGAGCGTGATAATCGCATCTTCAGCTACAATCACATGATTCACGGCAATTTGATACGATGCGCTGTTCAAACCCGGAATCCGCTTCTCAATCTCACTTCGCAGCTCCGCAACGCTCGTTCCAGAGAAGTCCAGTTGGTCGTTCTCTGAGCCAGCCCATTCGGCTATCATTCCGAAGTATTTTACGTTGAATTTCATGTGAAAAAGAGTTTAGCGCAGGCAATGATCAGCACGAAAGCAAGCATACGTTTCAGCACCAGATTGTCGAAGCGCATGCTGCCAAAATAGCCACCCAACAAACCACCAATCAACGCGATTGCGATGAGCATGTACGCCTGTGGTTCAATCGTAATTCCACGACTGAAATGACCAGCCAATCCAGCTGCTGAATTCACCCAGATGAACGCAGCAGAAACAGATGCAGCCTCTTTCATTCTTCCCCAACCCATAATGAGAATGACGGGACTGAGAATGATTCCGCCTCCAATGCCGATCATCCCAGAAAACAGACCGATGGCTGCGCCAGCAAGCATTCCGTGCCAGAAAGGAACGTCTTTGATCCGATCGCTTTCTTTTCCGAAAACGCTCAACATTTTCAGTACGGCAAAGACCAGCAACACCGCCAAGATCTTCTTGTAAATGGATGCGTCAATCTCAATCATGCCACCCAAAAATGCCATAGGAACAGACGCTAAAGCGAACGCCAAAAACAACTTGGAATTGAAGTGTCCTTTCCTCGCGTAAGCGAAAAACGAAATGGCCGCTACGAACAGATTAAGCACCAACGCGGTCGGTTTCATCATCGAAACAGGAAACGACCACAAGGCCATGAGCGCCAAATAGCCACTGGCGCCACCATGACCGACAGCAGCATACATGAATGCCACAATGGGCAAGAGCGCCAAAAACCAGCCGATTCCATCTATTTCAAATAGGTTCATGACTGCACATTTTTGAGTTCATCTTCAAGAAATGAATGACAATTGGCATTAACACGTTCGTAGAGCGCAATGGCATCTTTGCCAGCTTCGGTAACGGACGTTCCGCCACCTCCGCTTCCGCCTGTAGTGCGAACAACCAAGGGTTCATCAGCCAATGAGTTCATATCATCGATGGTTTTCCACGCCTTTTTGTACGACATCTGCATGCTTTTGGCGGCCGCATTGATGGAACCAAACGAATCAATCGCTTTCAGCAGTTCAACCCTACCTTTTCCAAGGAAAAATTGACCGTTTTTCTCAATCCAAAGTTTGTTTCCGATAGCAATGTTATACATGGCGTTATATCCGATAGGAAATAACGAAAATAGTATGAGCTATTCAACTAATGTGTGACTGATGTTGCTTTACGATGGCAAGAGATGAACCTCAACTAAATCGCCAGCTGACTTAGGTTCGCAATTCGCTTCTACATACACCAAAGCGTTGGCCAACGCAAAGGTGTTGAGCATGGCCGAGCTTTGTCCTTCAAGGATTTCAACTGAACCACTCTGAACCGTTGCCTTCAGGAATTGAGCTCGGCCTAAGGGGCGAATGGAATTCTGCTCGGCAAGCGGCAATTGAAACGAAGGAAGCCAAACATCCTTTCGACCGTAAAATTTGCGCAGAACGGGAAGAACATATTCGTAGAAACACGTGAGGCTTGCGGCAGGATTTCCGGGCAATGCGAAGATGGCTTTCCCATCTTTCGTTCCGAAAAAAAGTGGTTTGCCAGGTTTCTGAGCCACTTTGTAAAACACTTGTTTCACTCCAAGTTCAGACAAAGCTGATCCAACGTGATCGTGGTCGCCAACAGAAATTCCGCCTGTAATGATGATGAGATCGTTGGTTTGTAGTGCTTTGCCAATCATCTCAATCGTCTCATCCAAACTATCAGAAATGCGATTACTTTCAGAATCGGTTCCTTCTCTGTGCAAGGCAGAAATCAGCATCTGAGAATTACTCTCGTAGATCTGTCCGTATTCGAGGTCCGTTCCAGGTTCTACCAGTTCGTTTCCGGTAATAAGAATGGTGGTTTTTGGCTTGGCGTAAACACCCACGGATGTGATGCCAAGCATGTACAAAAACCCAATGGTTCCGGGCGTGATTAGCGTGCCTTTTTCAAGCGCAACCTCACCTGTTTTCATCTGCTCTCCCTTCGGTCGGATGTGCATCATTTCGGCTACTTCGCGCTGAAGGATGATGGTATCTCCATCGCGTTCAATCCATTCTTGCTGCACAACCGCGGTAGCACTTTCGGGAACTGCTGCTCCTGTAAAAATCCGAACACATTCGTTTGTTTTTAGGTCGTAGTGAACAGGACTTCCTGCGGCCACTTCTCCTATCAGTCTGAACTCGGATTCAGCAGTTTTCGGACCAATTCCCAAGGCATAACCATCCATGGCGCTTTGCGGAAATGGCGGCATATCGATGGGCGAAAGCACGTCTTCTGCAAGAACATATCCAGCGCTTTCAGCCACATCTATGCGCACTAAACGGATTGGAGCGCTGTAATCAGCAATGAGGGATTTTGCTTCTTCGACTGAAATCATTGACTAGTTACAATTCGTAAAACTCAAATGTAGGACAATGAAAAAGGCAGGAATAAACCTGCCTTTTCAATTCTATCGATTTTGACGAAAGTCTATTTCTTAAATCCGTAAAACAGCTGTTTCCAGAAAGAATGAACTGGAAACTCATCAATGTCATCGAAACCTAATTCGTACGTTCCATCCTCGCTTTGTGGAATGTAATTCGTTCCGAAAATGTAATCCCAACTTGAAAGACTGATACCAAAATTCACACCTGGCATCTGACCTTCTGGCAACGCTTTCATGTGATGAAAAAGGTGCATTACCGAGTTGTTGAAAATGTACTTCAGCGGTCCCCAAGTAATGCGAACATTCGCATGATTCAAGTGCCCAATGGTGATGGCTACGAAGTGAATAAAGAACGCTTGTTCTGGTTCGAATCCACCAACCAACATGACGGCCAATGTTTTTAGAGGCTTGTAGAATACGTTCTCCATCCAGTGGTAAC
Source organism: Flavobacteriales bacterium (assembly GCA_021739695.1). NCBI lineage: Bacteria > Pseudomonadati > Bacteroidota > Flavobacteriia > Flavobacteriales > Flavobacteriales bacterium. Next base: position 9,533 of record JAIPBM010000014.1, read on the forward strand.
GTAGGTGAGCGGCAAAACCCATTTCCTGTACAGAGTGATGTACTTTATGGAATCGCCAGAAAAACTCATAGCGATGAAGTATTACGTGTGTAAACCACTGCACAAAATCGTTCAGAACGAAGAAGATGAGAATCTGCGCCCAAGCCGGTAAAGCCGTGAAGTCAAAGAAGCTCAAGGAGGTCATCGTTAAACCGAACAGACCTGCAGAGTACTCAATCAGCGCGTAAACGCCTGTAATTACCAATCCGAAGATGAAAAAGTTGAAATACATGTAAAATCCGTCCAACCAGAAATCCTTTCGGACAATCGGCTGGTTCTTTCTCCACGGAAAGGCAATTTCCAATCCCCAAACCAGTAGTGAAAGCACGGTTAATCCCCAGAAATAATTCTGGTACCACGGTTTGTAGTCGTAGTTGAAGGTTACTTCGCTTACAATCCAGCCCCAGTAGTTACCAATGGCAGTTAGGATGATGTCAAAAAATTCGCTCATGACGCTTCAGATAAGTTAACTCCTTTACGCAAAATAGTGCTCCCTAGTGCAATCAGCCAAATCACTTTAACGTAGAATACGGGTTTGTATACCTCGTAGTTGTCATGAATGAACATTACGAGTCCCATAGCGGCAAGACCAAGGAGAATAGTGAATATGCTGAGCCATTTATCGGTGATATTAAACTTGAGAAAACCTGCTCCTAAAAGCACGAGACCTGCACCAGAGAAAACCTTTCCAAACCGTGCTAAACACGTTATGTAATGGGTAACCGGAAGTATTCCATTCATGAATTGCTGAATTTCTTCTGGCGACTTATCCATTGTCATACCAATGCCCCAAGCACCGAATGAATAGTAGAATGCTGTAGCAAGGGCAGAAACGAAGGTTCCCACAATCAAAATACCTGCACCTGCAGTGGTCATTGCACGGAATGGCGGTTTAAATGTAATAGCAGCTAGTCCAACAATACCTGCACCCATGCCAACCCAACCGAAAATGTGCAATCGATATAGCCAAATCCATGGCCAAAAGTTTTCGTTAATGGCGGTAAAGTCTGACGGCACCAAGTATTCGCCCGAATGGTGAGGTAGCAATACCCAACCAATCACTAGCATAAGTGCTCCGACTATCAGCGCCCAGCCGGTGAATTTAGTTTCGAAATCGTTTTTCATTTTCGTGATGGTTTTTAAGAATAACTAACGAAGCTAAAGCCGAGCTGCCTATCCGATTGTGACAATAGTTACGCAGTGGATTTATTCGGAACGGATATGACTCCATTCAATCCACGAACCATCGTAATTTTTGATGTTACGATATCCTAAAAGTTCTGTAAGAACGAATAAAGTATGGGCCGAACGAACTCCAGAATGACAATAAGTGATAACGGGTTTATCGCCATTCAGTCCAATAGCAGCATATTTTGCTCTAAGTTCATCTGCAGGTAGAAATCGCTGTGAGCCGTTGTAATCCACAGCTTCGGCCCAATCCAAGTTTTTGGCAGAATCGATGCGACCAGGACGTGCCGCACCATCCTTGTGTTTGGAGCCAATGTGTTCTTCCAAACCGCGTGTATCAAGAATGAAAATGTCAGTGTCCAAAAGCGATTTCACGACCTCCTCGTGCAACGCCAAGATGCTCGAATCTGAATTTGCCGTAAAATGGTAGTCCGATAATTGGGGCTTAATCATCTCTGTAGAAATGTCTCCGCCCGTGCTAGTCCAAGCCTTCAATCCTCCATTAAGGAGTTTGATGTGCGAATGGCCATAAAACTTCAGGATCCACCAAAGCCGAGCTGCATCACATTCCGCCTTATCGTCATAAATCACGATTGTGTCTGATGAACGGATTCCCAATTGACTCAACAGAATTTCCATCTGCGATCGCGTTGGCATCATGCCATCGTAACGGTAAGTTGTATCCGTAATCTGATCGCGCCAAACATTCAGCGCGCCCGAAATATGTCCTTCGGTAAATTCGGCTGGTTTGCGAAGATCGATGAGCTTCATTCCGTTGATAGAAGCGCGTTTTTTGGCCAATTCTTCTGCTTCTATAAGACACTCGGTCGAAGCGTATTCCGCAGGGTTTGTTTTAGTTGTTTCAGATTCGGAACCGCACGAAACCGCGAATGCTGAAATTGACCAAATGAGAAGGCTAGTTCTCCAATTCATACCAATCTATATTGGTAAGTGGTTGTCTGCGACCAGCTGCCTCTGGTGCGTAGTATTTGGCCAAATAGTCTAAGATCAGCGGTTCGCTTTCTCCCAGATCCCAAAGGTTCTGTGTTTCCTGCATCCATCGGATCATCGTTTGCCACCCTTCTCGGGTAGCGCGATTTTGCGTTACCATCTTGGCAGAATGGCACGTGGTGCAATTATTAATGACCAATTGAAGGTTTTCTCCTTCCTTAAATCCAGTGGCGAGATGAATTCCATTCTCATATTCGGGCAAAGGAGCTTCTGCAACAACAGCAGCGTCTTTGCTTGGCATTGAAAATTCGAACGCTGGTGGATTGATGATGTAGTAGACAATTGCTGCCACACCAATAACAAGCACGTAGATTGCACGAGCTATGAATTTGATGTGTCCCTGGATCTGGTCAAGGATCTTCTGCCTTTCTGGATCGATCATCTTATTTGACCTTAACGGCAATTCGGTGGCAAGCGTTATTCAAATATCCTTTCGGATTCCAGTTCGGCAAAACCATAGGCTGTGCATTTCCATCGCTATCAGTTGCACGTGCCCAAACTTCGTAATAACCGTCTTCTGGGAAGGAAACCGTAGCACTGAAATGTTGCCACGCCAAGCGATTGGCAGCCTTCTCTAGTTTGCAAGGTTTCCATGTTGAACCAAAATCGATGGAATATTCCATTTGGCTTACTTCCAGATCACCGGCCCAAGCATGACCACGGATACTCAGCGTTTTTCCTTTATCAAGCATGGCGCCCGTTTTTGGGTAGGTGATGAGCGATTTCACAGGCATCGATTCGATGATACACATGTCTTCATCGGCAACCTTGTCACCTGGTGCAACAGGTTTGCACGGAACACGATAGCTCGGAGATTCCATCTTGGGTCCATCATGAACCACATTCCTAACAGCAATCCTCTTGAGCCATTTTCCAGATACGGAAGCAGGCCAACCGCCAGCCACCAACCTTAAGGGATAACCGTGCGCCAAAGGAATTTCTTCGCCATTCATTTTGAAGGCGATAAGTGTTTCATCTTCCAGCGCTTTGCTCATTGGAACGCCTCTGGAGATGACCACTTTTTCGGGGTTTCCAGTGAGGTGAACATCCGCGCCATAATAACCGATGTAAACCGCGTTGCTTTTGATGCCGACATCTTTCAACACATCTGCCAAGCGAACTCCGGTCCATTCGGCACAGGAAACCGCACCGTATTCCCACTGGTTTCCCTTGGCTGGCGGGTTGAATTCCTTTCTACCATTACCTCCACATTCTATTGTTAACTGGTATGTATGCTGAGGGAATTTGGTCTTCAGCTCTTGTAGCGTATAGGTTTTGGGTTTAGCAACCGACTCACCATCAATGGTCAAGGTCCATTTGTTTACATCTATGTCTTCTGGTATCAATCCGTTATTTCGGACGAACATCTTATCGTTTGGCGTGACCTTATCGTCCAGCAAATGCGGAGCCGATTCGATGTTCCAAGGTTTGTTGTTGAGAACCACCATGTCCTTATGCTTCTTGAACATGGAGTACGGGTCTCCATCCTGAAGAATAACAGGCACGTAATCCTTTGGAAGGTTGTTTCCGAATACAATTCGTGAACCGATAAGGGCTCCTAGCGTTGCTATTGACGAACGCTTGATAAAATTTCTTCTGCTTTTCATTGGCTAAACAATCCTACAAGGTATGAGAATGAGATCAGCCTTTATGTGACATTCGGCACAGATGCAGAAGTGACTATTCCAATTTAACTATCCTGGTCTGAATCACATCATCAGCATAGCCGATGGTAATCGTGTAAATGCCATCTGCCCAGTTATCGCCATTGATGATCAGTGCTGAATTATTAGGCGAACTGCTGTGGACAATCCGACCACTTACATCTGTCACGGTGAGTTGTTTTATCAATTCACTGCTGCGGATGTTCAGTACGGATGAGAACGGTATAGGATATATTTCCAAGCCCAATTCCTGTTCTCTGATGCCAACCGTCAACCAATTGTAAGGTTGAGAAATGGAAGAACAGCCATTCGCATCGAAGACCTCAACTGAGTAATCTCCAGACGTGCTTGGCGTGAATACAGCATCGACTGCACCGCTGATCGGACTTCCATCCAAGTACCACTGATAGCTGGTTCCCGAAGTCGATTCAAGATCGGAACCATTTGCCGATATCTCAGGTTGCGCAGGTAACGAATTGACCACCACGGCAACATCTTCCGAAACAGAACCACAATTGTTGGAGGCAGTAACGGTGTAGGTAGTGGTTTGAGCAGGCGAAACGGTGATGTTGCTTGTGGTTTCGCCTGTTGGCTGCCAATCGATCGTACCTGTTCCAGATGATGTGATCTGAACCGATTCTCCAGCGCAAAGCTCTTGATCGGCAGAAGCCGAAATGGTCGGGAGTGGATTCACATCGATCGTTAGTTGATCGGTAGCATTTCCGCAGGCATTTGATGCCGTAACTGAATAGGTTTCCTGACTGGTTGGACTAACGGTAATGTTGGAGGTTATTTGCCCGTTCGACCACGAATACGAGTCCGCATCGGTGGCTGAAGTGGTGATCTGCACAGATTGCCCTTCGCAAACAGACGTATTGCCAGAAACGCTAATGGTTGGTATTGGAGAAACCGTGGCAGTTACTTGCGTTCGGTTGGTGGCACAACCATCTTGCTGAATCAACCAATCGTAGAAGAAATAGTAGTAATCGACACCAGCCGTGCTAGATGTGATGGAAACCACTCCCGGAATATCGTACGGATAGCTTGCACCAGTGTTGTTGCGATAAAGATTTGGTCCTGCGGAGGTTCCCAATTGAAGATCGGTTCCAATAGGGAGCGTAAAATTCAATGGAACCACACTTTCTCCATTTGGAATATTGACTGTGGCGCTTTGAATGACCGTTCCGCCACTGTTGCGCAATTCGATGGTTCTGTTTCCTGCACCCTGCGAATACACGCGCACCGAAACAAGCGTCACCTGCTCGTAGCAATCGAAGAGTTGCGATTGGATATTATTGAAGTTGCCACCCGTTCCGAAGTTGTTGTTGGGAGCACCACCGTTCAGTGGCGCTGGCGTTATCTCGCTTTCCACATAATAGGAAGTGGTTGTGCTGATGGATGGCGTGGCGAACGTTGGCCCCGTGTTCACTTGATTTCCGCCCGAAGCAGCATCGAACCAATTCAGGTTTCCTGAACCCGTTGCTGAAAGCGATACCGAACCCGATCCGCATCGCGCAGCATTCTGTACGCTGGGAGCTTCGGCAATCGCTGCCAACACAGCCGTTCTTTCCGAAATGCATCCTGGGGTTTCTATCACCCAATCGTAAAAATGGTAGTAGTAATCAACACCAGCACTACTGTTGGTAATGGAAACCAGCCCAGCCAACGTGTATGGATAACTCGGCCCAGCATTATTGCGGTAAAGGTTTGGGTTGGTGGTTGTTCCCAACTGATAATTTGTGCCGGGTTGAACCGAAAAGTTCAAGGTTACCACTTGTTCTCCGTTCGGGATGTTGACCGTTGCAGACTGCAAAACGACTCCTGCACTGTTGCGCAGTTGGATGGTTCTGTTGCCGGCTCCTTGCGCGTAAACCTTCACGGTTTTCAGCGTGAACGCGTCCAAGGCATCGAAAAGCAAGTGCTGATCGCCCGTAAAGTTGCCTCCAGTGCCAAAGCTGTTATTGGCCGGGCCAAGCTGATACGTAGAAGGAAGCACGACATTCTCTACATAATATGTGGTGCTTGTGTTGATGGTGGGCGTGTTGAAGCTTGTTCCTGTTGCCATAACTGAACCGCCCGAAGCCTGATCGTACCATTGAAGCGTTCCGTTTCCGCTTGCCGAAAGCGCTACAGGGCCAGCACTGCAGCTGAATCCGCCTGCGGCAGTTGGGCCTGTCGGACGATCAACCAAGATGTAGTTGTTCTGAGACACCACATTGCTGCCAAAGCCATTGGTGGCTGTGAGCGAAACGGTGTATGTTCCTTCGCTTTGATACGTGTGAGTCGGGTTTTGGTCTGTCGAGGTGTTCCCATCACCAAAATCCCATAACCAAGATGTAGCACCATTTATCGATTGATCGGCAAACGAAACTTCGCCATTGCAACTGATGATCGGTGAGCCGCTGAAACTTGGCGATGGCGGTGCATTGGGCTGCACACATTCCCATGTAAGGACAAACCCAAGTTCGGTTACATACACATCTGAGGTTTGCCTTAAGGTGATGGAGCCACCTGTAGACGTGACCGTCCCGCCATTTGGCAAACCAAAACCATCATATTGTCCGATCAGCGGACTGTTGGTATTCGGTCCATCGTAGATGAAGAGGTAATCATAGCCAGCTTCGTAACCGAACGAACTGAAGTTGAGTGTAACAGACGTGGCGCCTGTTGGCGATATCGTTGTGGTCACGTCACTGTTGTCCTGATAGTTTTCGTTGGGGCCGCCAGCATCGTAAAGCGTACCGGTGCACCAAGTGAGGGTTTGCCCGCCATTATCGGGCATCAAGGCCACACATGGGTTATTCGGGTCGATGCTGATATAATTCGTGCGAACGAGGTTGTCCGTTCCGCAGTTTCCGCCATCCACAAAAAGCGAAACCGTGTAAACTCCGTTGTTGGTGTAGGTGTGCGAAGGACTGGCCAACGAACTGGTGCCTCCATCTCCAAAATCCCACGTGAAGGCTGCTCCGTTTGCACTGAAATTGCTGAAATCGATGGTGATCGGAGCTTCACAATTGGAAGTGATGGAAGCCGCAAAATCGCTGACCACCGTAGCATCGAACGGGTCTCCGACACCAACAGCATACCATGCGTTGGCGGTGGCAATTACCTGTGGCGAACATCCGCCAAATAGATCGATGGCCGATTGGATGGAGTAGAAGCGCGCATCGGCATATTCGGAAGTAGGGCCGAGGTAAACGGTAAGACTGCGGTAGGCAATTGCCTGTGCATCGGCCAGACCAATGCCTGTAACGTTGTAGGAATCGCCAAGGTCATTCGTGCCTGTTTCTCCTTCCACAAGGATGTAATACCATTTGTTTTGCACGCCACTGTTGGTGTGTACGCCTCCATTGTCTGCCGTGCCTGTGGCCCAATTGTTTCCGTTGTACGTGTCTGGATCGCCATAGGCAGGCGGATTGCTCATCGAGCGGAGCGTTCCCACATCTTCGCCCATCAGCCAATCTCCCGATGATGGATTCTGGATCCACTCTACCGAAGCACCGAAAACATCAGAGAACGATTCGTTCAACGCACCCGATTCGTCCTGATAGACCAGTCCGGCAGAATTCTCGGTCACACCATGCGCCATCTCGTGGCCGCAGATATCCAAAGCGGTAAGTGGTTGGCCATCCCCATCTCCGTAGGTCATGCGGGTGCCGTCCCAAAAGGCATTGAAATAACCCACATCGTAATGCACGTAGCTATTGATCTGCATGTTGGCATCGTCAATGCTGTTGCGGCCGTGCTCGTTCAAGAAATAATCGTAGGTCATTTCGGCACCCCAATGTGCATCAGTGGCGTACTGGTCCAGGTTGGCGTTTGCGTTATTCCAAACGTTGTTCGCGTCTGTAAAATCGACCGAGTTACCATAACTCGTTCCCGTGTTCATGTCAAAGGTGCGCACACCGCCTCCTCGGCCAACCTCGCGAAGCCTGAAACCTCCATTGAAACTATCTGCAATGATGGTTTTTGTGCCAACATATCCCGTTTGGGCTGTTCCGGCCACATCGGCCACATGAATGCGGTGGTTCTCAAAAAGCACTTCACCCGTTAGAGCATCCACAAAGACTTCGGCACGATACAATGGCTTGTGTGCGTAGATGTCGAACTTGTAGGCAAGTCGGAAATCGGCTGGTTGTGTGAAGTCGAAACGTGGGTTGATGTACACCAATTCTCCCTTCGGGAAATAAGTGGCCGTTGGATCTCCTGATTCCCATTTCAGGTGATCTTCCTCACTCGGAAGTTCCCATTTATAAGACGCTGCACCAACGTGTTGCTTGGCGCTTTCCAAGGCATTTGCCTCTGTTAATGAAGCTTGCATGCTGCCGATCTGCGTTGGCAGCTTTCCGTTGATGGACGAAACCTTGTCGTTACTGCCATGGGTATGAACGAAGGCTCCGAAAACAGGAATCCCGTTGTTGGTGAGCTGGTAACGGCTGTGCTGCATGCCCAAGTTGTCCAACTCATCGCGCAGCTTGACAAAGCCAAGGTTTTCGTTCAGGTCGAATGCTTTTTTGGCCCATGCAGGGAACTTGGAAGCAGGGAATTGATGGGCCTCTTTGAGCTGAACGAACGCGGGTGTGGCCGATTTCTGCTCAACCCGAACAAGGCTGGCTCCGCTGATGATCTTGTCGGCATCAGCACCTCGGTAATCCTGAGCATAGGCCTGTGGTAGCGCAAAAGAAAGTCCCACGAGTAGGGACAGAAAGGTGATCTTCATGTGGACCGTAACCAGATTAGGGTTCTAAAGTTGCGAAAAGATCAAGCAAGGAATGTCTGTAAGTAAGCAAAGGGGTGTTTTAGGTTCACCCGTCATTGTATCAAGTTGCGTCATTGCGAGGGAGGAACGTCCGCGGCAATCTGTCACCTTACGCGTCATTGCGAGGACGAAGGACGAAGCAATCTCTTTCTAATAGAGACTAATTCTCTCTGAGATTGCTTGGAGTTACGTCCTTTCAGGCCGTGAGCTCCCTTCGGTCGGTTCGTTCCTCGCAATGACAGATGCTCAGGCAACATTCAGCGCTCCATCCGCGCATGCGCAACTCCGAAAGGCAACACCCCGAGCTCCATCTTCCCATTCACAAACCCGGCAGACAGGTATTGCCGCTCAAAACATTGGTTTTCGTACTACACAACTATTGAAACGTGGAGATTTTACCATTTGTGTAACTACACAATTGTCGAAACGAGTAGATTTTACCATTTGTGTAACTACACAATTGCCGAAACGAGTAGGTTTTACCATTTGTGTAACTACACAATTGCCGAAACGAGTAGGTTTTACCATTTGTGTAACTACACAATTGCCGAAACGAGTAGGTTTTATCATTTGTGTAACTACACAATTTGCGAAATCTGCTAATTTTACTGTACGTGTAGTACGTTAAAGGGCAATCTGATGTCTGAATGCACCCTTTTCGGTCTGCCATTCACCCTTATTGCCTTGTGTCATGCCTATCCGACAATTTCCGCGCACCAACTATCAGCGAATAGCTGCCTTGCAAACCATAAAAGATAAGATTGACAATCCGCTTATTACTTCACACCCTTTCAAAGCAGCTACTGTTCAGCAATTGATGGATTTCTACCCTGAGTATGTAAACTTATTACATGATCTGAGGGTAGCTAAAGGCGAACAGACGGGCACCACATCAGAAGTAAAACAGTTGCGGAAGATGGCTCGTATTTGGGTACGTCAAGGATACAGCTCCATCATAAAGGCCGTTGTACGTGGCACCTTCAACCGGTCTGTTCTCAATTACTATGGCCTGCCGCTAAGCACAAAGGGAGCCCCAAAAATGACTTCGGAATCCGATATACTGTCTGCAGCAGTTGCATTGCATGAAGGAGAAACAAACCGAGTGGCAGCAGGAGGCGAGCCGATCGCCTTTCCTTCGGTGGCCGAAATAATGGTGCATGCCAACGCCTTTAAAGCCGTTAACCTAGACCAAGGAACACGTAAAGATTTCTTTGGCGATGTGCAAAAAGCCATTGCCGTAGCAAATGTGGAAGCAGACAGGCTGATACTGAAGCTATGGAACGAGATTGAAACCGACTTTAACACAGGTGAAGCCCCTAAAATGAGACGCAAAGCCCGCGAATGGGGCGTGGTGTACGTTTCGGGGCGCAGGGAGACACCAACGGCAGAGACCAGCTCGGTCATGGGTTTCATTACGGATGAACACACAGGCAAGCCGCTGCGCAGGGTGCGTGTGCGGGTGAATGGTGTATATGACCGCATCAAAAGCAATGCGAATGGGCGCTACTCGTTGCCGCTGTTACAAGCAGGAGAGCATGTGGTACTATTTCAACATAAGAGTTATGCGCCTTTAGCGCAGACCATAACGGTAATAGCAGGAGAAATGGCCGTGCTGAACATCCAACTGGCCGAAAAAGAGGCCGCAGCGGGCAAATAATTTTCATAGCGCGTCATTGCGAGGGAGGAACGACCGCGGCAATCTATCACCTTACGCGTCATTGCGAGGACGAAGGACGAAGCAATCTCTTTCCAAGTCTAAGTGTGCTGTATTCACAGTGAGATTGCTTGGAGTTACGTCCTTTCAGGCCGTGAGCTCCCTTCGGTCGGTTCGTGCCTCGCAATGATGGATGCTTTGGGTGGCGCAACGGGCAAATAAGAAAGGCGAGCTCTTTCGAACTCGCCTTTCACCCACTTACCTGAAAAAACATCAGTGCTTCACGAGCTTCATCACGGCTCCCGAAGTTTCTTCACGTATAAAGTAGATTCCTGCTGAGAATGAACTGGCATCGATGCTGGTTCGTCCGTTGATGGTTGTTGATAGAACCACTTCTCCCATGGCATTCATCACACTGATCTGTGTAGTGGCAGCGGCCTCAATCACAAACTCATTGGCGAATGGGTTCGGGTAGATGTTCAAAGAACTTGCAGCTGCTTCGTTCACTCCAACCGATAGCACCTCTATGTATTGGCTCGGAGTTACACCCGGCTCGCATGGGAAATCGATGAATGTAGCTTCCAAAGAATAGTTGCCACTTACCGTAGGGGTGTAGGTCAAGCCAGTGGCATTCGGTATCGCGTTGCCTTCCAACAACCATTGGAACGTATGCGTGGTCGGATTGCCAAAAGCAAAAAGATCAGTGCCATCCTGATAAAAATAAATATCTGCCATGACCGAATTCTGATTGGAGGTCAAACTTACCGGTACACTTTGCGTCTGTCCGCAGGCATTGTAAGCGATGGCACTGAGGCTAACCGGACCATTCCAAGCACCTGTGGCCTGAATATAAACACTGCTATCCGTGTCGGCCGTAGCAATCCATGTACTCAACGATTGATAGAAGATCTGTCGGGTGGTTGTTGTAGCATCATACTGGAAACTGTAGAATTCGGCAGGCGCATCTTTGCACAGAACCAAGCTTCCGCTCACCAAAGTAGCCGCAGCAGGTGGCTCTTGGAACACCGTCACCTCGTGGGTCTCCGTCCGAGCGAAGCACACGTTGGTCTTGGTAAAGGTGATATCGCCCGACTCTCCGGCCGTGAACACACCGCCATTGCTGTTCGGATAGGTGCTGGTCTGCACCCAGTTGTTAGGCGTGGTCCAAGAGATCGTTTCTCCAGTTGCTTCAACATAAACCGGTGCGCCACCACCCACACAAATAGTGGCGGGTGCTGTGATGGAGAACGGAGCAGGAGGAGTGACAACCGGCAAAGCAATCTGTTGGTCTGGACCAGTTGAACAAACATTCTCAGCGCGCACGGTGAATGAAAGGTATTGATAGTTGAACATAGGATCGGCCGGCACCGTCATGGTCAGCACATTGCCGTTCAAGACGCCCGTCCAATCGTTCTCTGGCGTGAAACTGTAGGAAGTAGCATTCGGGTGAAAAAGGGTGTATTCCACTTCCTGTCCGGCACAAGCTGGGCCTGCTGCGGTAACGGTAGGTACGCTATTGATAGCCAAACAGGTGTTAAACGCGAACACTTGTCCACGCTCAGTTTCGTCCAGTGCGCGGTCATAAACCAGGAGGTCGTCAAGGTATCCGTCCAGTTTGCCAGTGGCAGTTTGAGCACCTGTGGCATTCGCTGTGGCGTTCTGGCCAAGGCTAAACACATCGCCAGCGCTGTAGCTGATGGGGTCAAGACCAGCAGAGGCACTTCCCTGAAAGCCGTTGTTCACGTACATGTAATAAGTCCCCCCTTCCCTCATAAGGACGTAATGACGCCAAGTTGTCTGAGCATTCGGGAGGTTGCCGCCATACTGAAATCCTCCACCACCAGAGGTATAGAGGAATCCGTATAATCTCACATTCCCGTTAACCAGAGCATGATGAAATCCTGCTTTATCTGCCAAAGACACCAGCATGGCATTAGCCACCAGTTCGGGCGATGATTTGGACCAAAAAGCAATCGTGAAATCGCCTGTGAGCTGAAGCGCTGCGTTGTCGTCCAGGCTATAATTCACTTTGTGATCGCTAGCAGACACGAACTGAAGGCACTTGTTGGCCTCGCCATTACGGTCGGTGGCTCCAAGTGCAGAAAACACAGATGGAGTGATGGTACTTGGGCCTGCCGCGTTACCGTTGCCATCCAACGGGAAATAGGCTACCAACCCACTGGTCGGATACTGGGCCATGGAAACTCCTGAAAGAAGCATCAGGCCTAATGATAGAAAATGTTTTTTCATATGATGATAAGTTGAATTTGAGCGCAAAACTCGTTTGAAGCCGTTTCATCGAGCGGCACGATCTTCCCAAACCCCGAAATCGTTTTCCGAAGCCCTGCTTTATTTTCATCGATACCTTGTTTCTTTGGATCAGCCCTCAATCGGGCCGTACTTTTGCCACACATGCGCCTCCATCCTCTTTGGCTTAGCTGTTTCTGCCTGCTGCTTTTCGCCATGCGAGAGGCAAGGGCGCAGCAACCCATGGTGCAGCATTGGTCGCAGGCTTCGGGCATTCCTTCCAATATTGTTTTTGATGCCGTTCAGGATCATCGGGGCTACATCTGGTTCGGCAACGAAAAGGGCCTGAGCCGATTTGACGGCAAGGACGCCATCACCTACACCCATCCGAAGATGAACGGCACGGCTGTGAGCAACGTTTTAGAAGATGGATCGGGCCGCATCTGGTGCCAGAATTTCATTGGGCAATTGTTCTATGTGCTCAACGATTCGATGTACTTCGAACAGCAGATCGCCAGCAATAGCAACTATGCTCCCATGCTGCTCGATGCCAAGGGGCAACTTATCACCGCCCTCGGAAACAAGATCCAGATCTACGATCAGAAAGAGCGGAAACTGCTCATGACATTGGAAGTGGACGAGGAGGTGAATACGCTCCATCAGCAGCAGAACAAGCTTTGGGCAATGACCTCCGGCAAACTCTACCTATTTCAGGATGGAGAACCTAAGCAAACGCTCGAATTTACGGGTCTTCTCGACTTGGGTGCAAATCTCTTGGCTAGCATGGGAGATAAGGTCTATGCTTTTCCCAAAACGGGCAATTCGGGATTGGTCTTTGAGTTGGGCGAAAACAGCAAAGCTATTTCGGCTCTTCCGCCCGATCAGGTCGTTCAATCGGTGCGGGTCTTTGGCGATACCATGATTTGGGTGGGCACCACAGGCGGGCTCTACCTCTTCGACCGCCATTTAAAGCCCTACAGCTGGTTTCCACAGCCCTTGTTGCAAGGCCGAAGCGTGTCTTCCACGATGATCGATGCCAACGGGGCTTATTGGGTTACCACCATCGACAATGGGATTTATCGCATACCAGATCTGCGCAGCGTTTACTGGGAAAAGCAGGACGCACAATTCACGGTTTTCAATCATCAACTCGAAGGTTCAAAGGTCTTGGTAGGTACCGAGTCGGGAGATGTGCTCGAAGTGTTGAATGGCGGCCTCAGCCGTTTCGTTTCGGCCAAGGCAAAGCATCGGGTCAATGTGGTCTTTCATGATGAATCAAAGGAATTGACCGTGGTGGCAGCCGATCGGGTCTATGTTTCGCAGAATGGGGTCGAGCTGAGTACCATGACAGCCGCTGGCAAGGACATTCTTAAAACGGATGACAGCGGTCCGATTGTGATGGCGGGAACAAGTACCGTCAATTTGCTTGACCCACAGAATCCCAAGGCCGAAATGAAGCAAATCGGAATGGGTGCTGCCGCTTTTCGTTCCACTGCCGCTGCTTACAACGCCAGCACAGGAAAGGCACAGGTTGCCACCAGTTTGGGCATCTGGGAATTCGACCCAAAGACTGATTCCGTTGCAGTTCCACTTTACGGGGATGTGCTTGCCAATCGCCTTGTTTGGGTGGGCGACACCTTGATCGCCTCCACGTTGCAAGAAGGAATTCTCATGCTTCGCGATGGCAAGGTAATCGGAAATCTGGAACAGCCACAAGGCCCCTTCAGCCGAATGGAATTGGTGGGGAACGTGCTTTATGTACGAAAGGAAAGGACCATTCACGCCATCGATCCGCGCACTTGGAAGCACCGAAGCGTGAACACCTCATTCCTCAACAATGGAGATGTGATCACCGACTTTACGATAAGGAATGGTCAACTCTTTCTTGCTGTTGGAAACCGGATTATCCGGTCTGAGCTGAATTTTGAGACGAACCCACGTGTTGTCCCACTGGTTGAGCTCACAGAGTTCCGAAGCAACGACCGACCTATCGCGGTGATTGGCCCCATCTCGCTTCATCACGAACAGAACAGCATTCAGTTGCACTATGCCGTGCCGTGGTTTGGCGATCTGAGCGCGCTGGCCGTTCAGTATCGGGTAAACGATGGCCTGTGGCAGACCAACGACCCCATGTCGCGAATGGTCAATCTGCCTTTTCTCTCGCCTGGCGATTACCGATTGGAATTACGAACGCTCTTGAGTGATGGTCGTGTTTCAGAAAGCACTTCGCTTGAAATGCGCATTCGCCCACCGCTTTACAAACGTTGGTGGTTTCAGTTGCTGGGCATTCTTTTCCTCGCAGCAGCTTTCTATGCTTTGTATCGCTATCGCGTAAGGTTGATGAGCCGACAGAATCTCTTGCTTCAGCAGAAATTGAAGCTAGAACAAGACCTAGAACGCTCCATGCTGGCTTCCATCCGTTCGCAGATGAACCCGCATTTCATCTTCAATGCGCTCAATACCATTCAGAGTTACATCTACATGAACGACCGAACCAACGCGGTCAACTACCTCGGAAAATTCGCACAGCTAACGCGAAAGGTCCTCGATCTGAGTACCAACGAATTGGTTACGCTGCGCGAAGAATTGGATGCGCTCAATCTGTATCTTGAGTTGGAAAAGATGCGATTTGAAGAAAGTTTGGAAGTAGAAGTGAACGTTGATTCTGCCATCGATATCGACCTCATCAAGATTCCGCCCATGCTTATTCAGCCTTATGTCGAGAATGCGCTGAAACACGGTCTGCTTCATCGCAAAGAACATCGGAAACTGAGTTGTTCGTTTCGGGTAGATAGCGCGTCACTCGTGGTCACCATCACCGACAATGGCGTTGGGCGAAAGCGGTCTGAAGAATTAAATGCCAAAGCCGCGCGCCACAGGCCGTTTTCAACCGAGGCCACGCAGAAACGATTGGAGCTGATGAACCGAGCATTGCCCAATGGGTTTACGGTCGAATACATCGATAGGCAAGCGGAAGACGGACAATCCGAAGGCACAACAGTAGTACTTAGAATGCCTATCGCAGTGCAATCATTAACAAGCAATTAGAGAACAGGATGGAGAGGATGAAAGCGATCATTGTGGATGATGAGACCCGCGCACGCCAAATGCTTCGTGCCATGCTGGCCGATCTGTGCCCCGAAGTGGAGGTGGTTGCCGATTGCGATGACCTGCCCAATGGCATCAAGGCCATCAAACGTCTTGCTCCTCAATTGGTTTTCCTCGACATAGAAATGCCGAGCTATAGCGGCTTGGAAATACTCGATTTTTTCAGCGAAGGCGAAGTGAATTTCGACATCATCTTCACCACCGCCTACGACCATTATGCCATTCAGGCGTTCAAGGTTTCTGCTGTAGATTATCTGCTCAAACCCATTTCTCCCAACGAACTGCGTGCGGCTGTTCTTCGGGTCATCAACCGCAACAAACGAGAGTTGGAGCCGCTCGAACTATTGCGCCAGAATTTGAATTCGGAAGCGAACTCGAAGTTGGCGGTTCCGCAGCTGAACGGCTATCGCTTCATCGACCATTCGGATATTCTTTACCTGAAAGGCGAACGGGCCTATGCCACCATCTTCCTAAATGATGGAAGCTCTGTTTTGGCAAGTCGAAACCTCAAATATTTCGAGCAGCTATTGACCGATAGTTCGAAATTCTTCCGTTGTCATCGTTCGTTTATTGTCAATGTCGATCACATTACGGAGTATGTGAAAACGGATGGTGGTAATCTCATCCTGCAAGGCAACCGACATGTAAGTGTGGCCATGGACCGCGTTCCCGTTCTGATGGAAAGATTGGGACGTTGACAAACGAAAAAGGCGCACCCTTTCGAATGCGCCTTTCACCCACTTACCTGAAAAAACATCAGTTCTTCACGAGCTTCATCACGGCTCCTGAAGTTTCTTCCTGCACAAAGTAGATGCCTGAAGTAAGGTTGCTTGCATCAATGCTTGTTCTTCCGTTTATCGTTCTTGAAAGAACAACTTCTCCCAAGGCGTTCATCACACGGATCTGTGTTGGTTGGATGGTTTCAATCACAAATTCTGAGTTGAACGGGTTCGGGTAGATGTTTAAACCGTTTGTAGTAGCATCAGCAATTCCTGTTGCAACGCCTGTGTAAGCGAATGGGTCGGAGGTGCCGCTGCAGCCAGATTCTGTCACGGAAACGGTGTAGTCGCCATCGGCCGTTGGGGTGTAGCTGTAGTTGTTTGCTCCGCTGATGGGGTTTCCATCCAAATACCACTGAAGGTTGAAGAAGGTTCCACCTGTTACCTCAAGTGTTCCCATGTTGTCCACTATTTCGGGCTGCGGATCAATTACCGTGATGGTGGTAGTAGCCGAAGCTGTGCAACCGAACGTGGTGCTGGTGGCAGTAAACGTGTAAGTGGTGGTCTCAGTTGGTGAAACGGTGACATTTGCAGAAGTCATTCCTCCAGGCTGCCAATCCAATACGGAGTTGTGGGCTACTTGGCTGGACAACATGCGGGAAGCTCCAAGACAGATGCTTGTATTGCCTCCAAATATGGTAGCTGAATTGTCAACACCAGTGTTTACAAGCACATAGTCAGAAGTAATACTAACCCCACAAGCGGAAACGATGACCTGATAGTAGGTAGACCCTTCTGTTGCATTATAGGTGGCATCATTCGCCCCAACAATATCAGACATGTTGGCGTTATTGTTCGGACTGGACTGCCATTGGTATGTGATGCCTGAACCGATCGCGTCAACGGTTATTGCGCGAAATCCTTCAGTCGGGCAGATATAAAGTGATGACGGAAGGGGTGCAAGGATAACTGGGCCGCTTCCTGCCACGCTGCATTCGACAGAGTAAGAGATTGTTCCACAATCGGTGGTCAACTTCGCTCTATAGTATCCGGCAAGCGATATGACGAGGTCTGAACCAACCTCTCCGGTCATGTCCTCCCAATCGCTAACGAAGTTCTGCCACTGAACAGTGGTTGTCTGTTCGGCAACTGCCACGCTGATGGTTGTGGTGGTTGAACCTTGGCAAATACCAACCGCTGATGGAGGTTGGGAAGTGATGACCGCTGGAGGACAGCCACCTGTTGCATTGAAAACCGGATCATCATTCGCGTTATCGACATGGCCTTGAATGCCAGTAATTCCACCGGAATCGATCGTTTGGGTTCCGTTTGACGGAGTTTGCGCAAAGGCGCTAGAGAAAAGTAAGGATGAAATGAGTACTGAGTATAGTTTTCGCATGATGAATTGGGTTTGAAATTCGCGCGAAAGTCCAAAAGCGAATTCAAGTTCTGCGAGACCAATTCACGAAACGCCCTTCTGGCTTTACGAAACGCCCTATACAAGAAAGGCGCATCCTTTCGAATGCGCCTTTCACCCACTTACCTGAAAAAACATCAGTTCTTCACGAGCTTCATCACGGCTCCTGAAGTTTCTTCCTGTACAAAGTAGATGCCTGACGAAAGGCTGCTTGCATCAATGCTTGTTCTTCCGTTTATCGTTCTTGAAAGAACAACTTCTCCCAAGGCGTTCATCACACGAATCTGTGTTGGTTGGATGGTTTCAATCACAAATTCTGAGTTGAACGGGTTCGGGTAGATGCTTAAACCGTTTGTAGTAGCATTTGCAATTCCTGTTGCAACGCCTGTGTAAGCGAATGGGTCAGAGGTATTGCTGCAGCTACCCTCAACTACATAAACCGTGTAATCGCCATCCACTGTTGGTGTGTAAGTAGCACTTACAGCACCTTGAATGATGTTTCCATCCAAATACCACTGAAAGCCATTGAAAGTTCCGCCAGTTATTTCCAAGGTTCCCATGTTTTCCACAATCTCTGGTTGAGGGTCAACTACGGTAACAGTTGCAGTGGTGGTAGCCGAACATCCGAAAGTATTGCTGGTGGCAGTCACGGTATATGTGGTTGTTTCGGTTGGAGAAACGAGATACTGTCCGTTGCCTGTGCCATTGGCTGGCGACCAAACAAAGGAGCTGCTCTGAGCCACTTGTGTTACAATGGTTACGCTTTGCCCCGCACAGATTGTCCCTAGGCCTGGAGAAAACCCTCCAATGGTTATAGAGTTATCGGAACCGTTTGCAACCTGAATATAGTTGGAGGTGATTGAGTTGCCGCAAGCGGTAACTATCACTGTGTAATAAACGTCTGGAATTGCAGCTTGATACGTTTCGTTAGTAGCTCCAACGATGGAGTTCTGGTTTCCATACGGCTGTCCTGCCATATTGCGATACCATTGGTAGGTCATTCCTTCACCCACTGCAAAGGCATTCAGTTCTACATGACCAACCGAAGGGCAGATGTATGATGGAGAAGCATTTTGCGAAACGAATGCTGGAGCATCAACAGCCACCTCGGTCTCTTCAGAATAGCCATAAGCACCGCAAGCACTCTGAGTTTCTACCCGATAGGTTCCGGCCGTGGTCACGGTTATCGTTGAACCGGTCTGGTTGGTCAAGTAACCCCATCCGTTGCCTGTGTTCACCTGCCAAACAAGAGTGGCATCCGTATCTGCGACATCAATACTAATGTCGGCAGAACCGCCACTACAGAATGCTACAGCAGCTGGCGGTTGCGTGGTGATTACAGCTTGATCGCAGATCTCCTCGTTGTAAAGATCAAGGACTTCTTGAGCAGAAAGAACACGGTTGTAAACGCGCAGGTCGTCAAATTTTCCATCCAAATATTGGGTTGTTCCGCACTGAGCACCACTGGCGCCAGCATAACGGGCGGCACTCAAATGAGCCGTTCCGTTGTCCATTCCGTTACCAATTCCGGTGCTTACGGTTTCTGAGATGCTGGTGGTCTGAAGTACACCGTTGATGTAGATCTTCATTCCCGAAAGATTGTTACTTATCAACTGCCCGACATTCACGGAATAAACGATGTGCGTCCAAGCATTGGCCGAAACCGTACCATTGGTTCTGTAGCGCACGTGGCCGCCAGTAAGCGCCCCGAAGAGCTGAGCCTCTACTTGATTGGAAGCATTGATCAAAAACGCATATTCGCGACCTGCCAATCCGCAGGTGCTTTCAAAAGCGGCCTTGCCAAGCATGTATCGGTAAGTGCTGTTTATCTGGTCAAATTTTACCCAGAATGAGAAAGCGAAATCGTTGGTTCCGCCTGTTTCAACGTCAAATACGTCACCGAATGTCAAATATGCAGCAGTAGGAAGGTCGTAGGCGTTTCCCGCGTTTCCGAAGCGGTCTGTGGTCGTCACTGCGCCCGGTTGGGCGACAGCAGATGTAGAAGTGTAGAAATCGTACAATGAACCGTTCGTAAACGTCCATTGGCCAACAAGTCCGCTCGTTGGAACCTGTGCAAAAGCGCTCGTAATAAAGATGAATGAAA
Organism: Flavobacteriales bacterium; assembly: GCA_021739695.1. NCBI lineage: Bacteria > Pseudomonadati > Bacteroidota > Flavobacteriia > Flavobacteriales > Flavobacteriales bacterium. Next base: position 29,443 of record JAIPBM010000014.1, read on the forward strand.
AGAGTACTGAGTATAATTTTCGCATGATGAATTGGGTTTGAAATTCATGCGAAAATCTAACCGCGAACTCAGCTTTTAAGACGGCAATTCACGAAACGGCTGTTTGGGTTTATGAAACCGCTAACCGACCTTGATGCGCTGCAAAGTTTCTTCAATAAACGCCTTCTTTTCCTTAGGAACGGAAACCGTTTGACCGTTATCAAGCACCAACAAACTTTCGGATTTGCTGTAGCGTTTCACAAAGTTGAAGTTGACCAGATAGGAGCGATGCACTCGTACCATGAACGGGCGATCTTCCAATACATTTTCGAAGAAGAGTAGGCGCTTGCTGACCAATAGTTCGGAGCCGTTTTCGAGATGCACTTTCGTGTAGGCGCCATCGGCCTCCAAGAGCACAATATCCTTTATCTCCACAAAAAGAAAACCGTCTGAAACAGGTAAAGCGATGCGATTGAAATCCTTGTTCTCTGCCGAACGCTCGGCCAATTGCATGCGTTCGCTCATCATTCCAGAAGCCGTTCGTTCCTTCAATTTTCGGATGGCATCCGTAAGCTTTTCGGGCTGAACAGGTTTGAGTAGATAATCCACCGCAGAAAGCTCAAACGCCTTGATGGCGTATTCGCTGTAAGCGGTCACAAAAATGATGTGGAAGTTCATTTCGGGAAAGAACTGCCCGATTTGCAAACCCGAATACTGCGGCATTTCCACATCCAGAAAAACAACTTCGGGTTTGTGGAGATTGATGGCGATCACGGCATCAGGAACGTTGACGCACATCGCCACCACTTCAACTTCGGGCACAGCTATTTCCAGCAATTGCTTCAGCCCCTTTCGGGCGCGCTCCTCATCGTCAACTAGGATGGCTTTGATCATGGCGCCATAAAAGTACGTTTCCAACTTGTGGAGTTGGCCGCTATCTTTGTATTGATGACGGTCAATTTTTACTTCACGAAGCATGCATTGATTGAAATGAGTGATGAAAACATCTCTATTCAAAACGTGAAAGAAGTTGTATTGAACGGAAAGGTGATTAGAACTTATCCTGAAGACCCCAAAGGTCTATCGCGACTGGTGCTCGGATTTCCTGATGGACGCGCCATTCATGTGGTTTGCGCACAACATCTGCAAACCGTTCACGTCATTACAGCATACCTGCCAAGTACCGACATTTGGGAGAACGATTTAGAAACGAAACGACAAGAGCCATGATTTGTAGCACCTGCCAAATTGGAACATGTAAAGAGGGAACGACCGAAGAATTGTTCAATAAGAACGGCCGTCTTATCATTCTGAAAGATTTGCCTGCTATGGTTTGCAACAATTGCGGAGCGAAGTTCTATAGTGAGCAAACCTCACAGATCATTCTAGATAATCTAAAGAAAGCGGAGAACTCAAATGCTGAATTGGAAGTTATCAGTGCCAAGGTGGCCTGAACCGTTCAATGGATCGGAATTGTCAGAATGACTTTCGTGCCGCTTGCCACATGGTTTTCATAAAGGTCGATCACCTCAACAGAACCTGAAATCCCTTTCCCGTTCTTCATAGCTTGAAGCCGATTTTCCGTGGCTTCGGAAGAAAAACTTCGGTGTTTCTTTTTCTGCTTCGCGAATTCTTCTGCCTTGGCGCGACCGACACCGTTGTCTTCGATCGTCACTTGAAGCACGCCACCGTTCTCTTCGAATTCGAGAACAAGTTTTCGGTTTTCTTGCAGATGAAGCAGGCCGTGTTTCAGTGCGTTTTCCACATAAGGCTGAATGAGCATAGGCGGAATGCGTGTTCCTTGAGCATCAATCTCAGGACCAATAACCATCGAAATTTCAAGTGTGTCACCAAAACGGAGTTTTTCCAATTCCAAGTATTGGTTCAGCATGTCAATTTCTTCGGAAAGACGAACCGTTTCCTTGGCCGAATTCTCCAAAATGGTGCGGGTCAGACCAGAGAAGGTCCCGAGGTAGCGGATAGCGTTCTTGGTATCTTTACTCAGCACCAACTCCTGAATAGAATTGAGTGCGTTGAACAGAAAATGCGGGTTCATCTGCGAACGCAATGCCGTGAGTTTTGAGGTGACGACCGCGTGCTCTAATGCTGCCTTTCTATTGATGTGGCGGATTCGAAGAAGGAACAATCCCGAGACCAGCGCGATGGACAAAGCAGCCACCAAAAGGTAAAACCACCACGTTTGCCAAAAGGGTGGATTGATGGTGAAACTGAATGAGACGAGCTCCTCGCTTTGCACATCATCTTCATTCAACGCAAATGCCTCAAATTGGAAACTTCCTGCAGGAAGGGCGTTATAAACGATCTCAATGTGATTACCTGTCTGTTCAGCCCAATTTGTGTCCAAACCGAGGAGTCGGTATTTCACTTTACAGCTTCCCCGACTTCGGAAGGCAAGCACCGACAGATCCACTTTCAGTTCGTTGAATGTGTAATTGTATGAAGCGTTCTCCGAATTTGAAATAAGACTATCGCCAAGCGAAATGGCATTGGTGATGAGTTTTGGAGGGGTCGCATTTGTAGGAATTGAAGCGGACGGAACGACCGTTAGACCATTGTGCGAAGCGAGGTAAACGTTTCCATTTGAAACGAGCATATCGTTCACTTCTTTCAACGGCATGCCATCCAGCAAACCGAAATGAGTGAATTTTCCATTGATAAAACGGTCCAGACCATTGGCGTGGGCAATCCAAACCGTGTCGTTGGCAAGCGCCATGCAATGAAGGTTGTCAGAACCCAGTCCGTTTGAAGTGTTGAATTCCTCAATGATCTTTCCTTCAGAAACCTTAAACAAGCCGTTCGAAATCGTGGCGATCCAAACATTATCCAAGGAATCTATCTGAATATCCGCAGCAAAAACGGGCTTTCCGTCTTTCAGAAATGGGACGAGGTTTAAGTCATTTCCGTAATAAACTCCGTCTTTGAATGCTGCCCAAATTTCTCCTTTGGAGGTAATGACAACCTTTCTACAAAATCCTTCACGAAGCTGTTTCCGTTCCCACTTTCTATCGACAGTAGGATGCAGTTTCGCGAGTTCTGTAACGGTTGCAATCAAAATGGTGTCGCCCTCCCACCGTACGAAGTCCTTTGCGTTTCCTCCAACAGATATTTCATCAATCTGTCCATTTTTCCAAATTGAAAAAGAACCACGTGCAGCTAGCAATTTCCCATCCTCAAACTGAAGTCGCTCAACTGTTCGGTGCATTCCATTTTTGGGCTCAAGGAATGGTCTGATCGTTTCCGATTTCGGATTGAATGTGATTACCGCACCATCAAAATTTCCCATCAGAATTTGGCCAGATGCATCTAAGGTCAGTGAGGTCGAATTGGACAACTTTTTGCCAAAAAGAGCTTTGCCGTAGGTGCGAATTCCGATGCTTGGCATTGCCAATATTCCGTTGTCCAAAGTGGTGAACCAAAGCGTTCCTTCACGGTCTTCCATCACGTCAGAAACACGCTGATCGGGGAAATAGGTTTTCGTTTCCGATCCATCAAACACCATGGCTCCAGCGTTAGTACATACCCAAAGTCTGTTCTGACGGTCGCTGCAGATTCGATTTACGCGAGCTGTGATCGGTTCGGCTTGAAAACCTTCAAAAAGTGCCACGCGATCTTCCTTTATCTCTAGCCAAACGGATTTCCCATTGCTTACCTGCTGCCAGAGAACGAGCGTCATTCCTTTCCATTTTGTAAAATAGCAACGGCCCTCAGAAAGCGTGGGGGAAATGGGAGCAAATGACAATGGAATGGCTTGACCAGTTATTGAATTTAGCTTATGAAACCCAGTTCCTCTAAAGTAAGTGATCACCTCACCCTGACCATCATTAAAGATTATGTCGATTTCTTGACGCTCGGAACCGGGAAGTTTGAAATGAGTGGTTTTACCGTTATCCGAGGCATGATAAATTCCATTGTCAGAACTGAGCCAAACTCCGTCTTGGCTTGTTCCAAAACTGGGAAATTGCTTCTGCTTTGACGACCAATCGACAAACAATTTTAGGCTGTCATTTTCAACTCGGAAAATCTGTCCAGTAAAGCTGCCGCACCACAGATTTCCCTTTGCATCCAACTCCAAATTGGAAAGTGCTCTACCGCTCATTTCCGGATTTGAGTATTGCTTGAATGCTGCGCCATCGTAGCGGAAAAGTCCTGCATTGCAGCCTATCCAGATGTAGCCTTCTTGATCTTGAAGAATGCGATAAACCTCCTTGCTGGGGATTTCATCGGGCGTCAAAGGATAGGAAAATGGCTGCTGTGCTAAAGCTGCAAAGCAGATCAGTATTCCAGTCAGAAATGAAATGGCCGTTTTCATCGCGGTTAAAAGTAGGGAGAGAAAAGAATTGAAACTCCAGACATCACCGTGTCGGATTGCCTAAAGGGTAGGGTTTTGGTGGGGTTAGTGGCAGGATTTGACCCGATAGCTTTGACATCACAAACTAAAACCCTTTTAACATGAAAACAACAATTACTTCAATTTTCAGCCTTTTTGCCTTGCCGCTTTTGGCACAGGTAACTATTGATCAAAGCAGTTTTCCTCGCCCAGCGGGATTCGTTGACAATGGAGTCCAAGCCGTGTCCAACGGAGTTGCGCTTCCAACGCATGGCGACAACCAAACTTGGGATTATGGTGGGTTGGTCTCTGCCCTTCCTACCACTACTGTTTATTATGATGCGAGTGGAGATTCAGATTTTCCAACCGCGTTGAACCACCGCGATCAGCAACTCAGCTTTCAAGGGTTTCCTATTCCGGCCAGCCTCTACGAAGCTGTTGATGCGGACGGATGGTACGAACAAGGCCGTGTGTTGCAAGAATCTATCAACTCTATTTCTTTTATGACAGGAGGAGCCAACGATGAACTCAATTTCCCTGCGCAGGTGCAGACATACGAAGGACGTTTAAATCTGCTGGATTTTCCTGTTCAGTATGAGGATACGTGGACTCAGAGCAATATCGAATACACTCAATTTGAGCTAACGGTCGCTGCGTATTCACTGAACAATACTCCTGGACAACAGAAACGCACCAACACGCACGTTAGAACTGTTGTGGGTCAGGGTCAACTTACCATTCCAGACGTAAACGGAAACCCTTCAGGTGCGTTGGATGCTGTACTTATTAAAGTGGAGCGTGCTGTTCTTGATAGCTTCTTTTTAGGCGGACAATTGGCTCCAGCACCGTTGTTGAATACATTCGGATTGACCCAAGGATCTATTTTCGAAGAGGAATATTACGTTTTCTATGTCCCTGGTTACATAACAACTGCGCTAAACATCAATCTTGATGAGCAAGGCGCTGTATCAACGGTGTTCTATCGTCCAGGTGCTGCCGAACTTTCTACTTCCATTGGAGATGACCTTTCTTTCAATGCGATGAAAATGTATCCGAACCCGGTTGCAGCAGGAGATGTGATGAACGTTGAACTTCAGGATAAAACTGATGCAACTACGATTGAATTGTTTGACATGACAGGTCGTCAAGTGTTCTCCACTCCGGTTTCAACCAGTTCAGGCGTTGCGCGAGTTGCACTCCCAACCAACCTTTCAGTTGGAATGTACAATATGGTTGTGCGAAGTGTTGATACTTCTGTTTTGAGTGTAAGTAAATTGATGGTGAAATAGTCAACCGATCAATAGGTCATTTTAAGCCCCGACCCGAAACTTCGGGTTGGGGCTTTTCATATAGCAACATGACAAGACAGACGTTTACATACAGTATCCTCAGTGGCATTCTGCTCGGATTAGCGAATAATGAGGTGTTCGGACTGCCGATGGCGCTTTTGGCGTGGGTTGCCCTCGTTCCGGTGTTGTTGGCATTGCGCCAAGCACAAGGATTCGTGGGCTATTTCTTCACGGGATATGTGTTCAGTCTGGTCTATCTTTTCATTGCCATGTTCTCGTTCCTCACCGCCTATTTCGTTGGAGGTGCGGTGCTCATTGCGGTGGGCGCGTTGCAGTTCAGCCTGCCGTTCGTGGTCAGCTATTTCTTGCAGAACAGAGTCGGTTGGAAACGGTCGCTGTTCATACTTCCGTTGCTGTGGCCTGTGGTTGAGTGGTTTGTGCTCGAATCAGCCCTTTCGATGCCGCTATTTGCCATGTACATCAGTCAGGCACCGATGCTGTGGCTGGTGCAGCATATCGACATTTTCGGCTACAGCGCCATTTCGTTTTGGCTGGTGCTACTGAACGTGCTGATCGCTATCGTCATTGCCGACACTTCCACCAACGCGACAGGAAAAGTGAGGTTGAAAAAGCTTTTCACCATTGCGTTTGCTATGTTCATGCCTCCGCTTGCTTATGCCTTTTTCATCCATTCTTCTTTAGAAGATAATTTGGACGAAAAGGTAACGGTGAGCCTCATCCAATCGGGCAATGCACCGCATCTGTTGGTCACGGATTCTGCCATGACGATGAACGTGATGAAGTATGCCGAATTAACCACATCGGCAGTAGAGCAATCCTCTTCCGATCTCGTGATTTGGCCAGAGGGCGCTATGCCTGTTCCGATTATAGAAAGGAAAGTTGCGCGCGAGCAATTGATGATCAATGTGCTGAAATGGAATACGCCTTTGCTCACAGGCTGTTTGGATAGGAAGCTTTACGAATCAGTTGAAGAAACACCCGCCTTGCAGCAATATCTTGATCGCGATTATGAGGTCTATAATTCTGCTGCAATGCTTACTCCTCAATTGGCTTGGCGCCATTTGAAAAATGGCCTCGATATAAGCAGTTTGAAATTATATCATAAGCAGCAACTGATGCCATTTACGGAGTATGTTCCGTATTCGGATAAGTGGCCGTGCTTATCAAAGCTGACAATTGATCTTGGCGATGGGGCCAATTTCAGTGCAGGAGAAGGACCTACATCGTTGCTTTTCGCCACGCGAGATGAGCGAGTTGTAAAGGTCAGCCCCATCATCTGTTGGGACATTTTCTATCCCTTGCCTTCGATAAAAGCAGCCCGAGAAGGCAAAAACTTCATCGCAGCACTCACCAACGAGAGCAGATTGGACGATTTGCCGACCATCGCCTATGAAGTAGAATGTTTCACACGACTCCGAAGCATTGAAACGAGGCGGTCCATTGCTAAATGCGGCACCACCGGACGAACCTTCTTCACCGACCCCTTCGGGCGGGTGTACGGGAAAGTGCCAACTCAGCAAGCGGTGAGTTCAACAGAAGAAGTGCAATTGTCTAAAACAAGAACAGTTTACAGTCGGTGGCCGCAGTGGTTTCCAATATTTTGTGCAATTGGAAGTGTGAGTATGTTCATCATCAGTTTCAAAACAGAGAACAAGTTTTTAGGATAAAGAATAGATTAGCTACACCAACATGGAAAAACAAATCCATAAACTAAATGAAGAAGCTTGGAGCCTTCGTATTAGCGATCGTTCCCGTTCTCATGAACTTGCTTCCGAAGCCTTGAAATTGGCAGAAGAGAGTAAAAGCAGGAATGAAATTCTTCAGGCGAAGCTCACACTGGCATCGGGAGCCAATTTCAGAATGGAATTGGATCTGTCGACAAAGCTGCTCGAGGAGGTGGATGTGTATATCCGCGATGAAACGCCAAGAACCATTGTGGCTCGATACCTTCACCAACGGTGTTACTGGCATTTTCAGAAGGCGGAGTTTCAGGAGGTGCTGAAAGTTGGTCGGGAAATGATCGAATTCATCAACGGCAAGGGTTTGCATGATGAGCGTGCATGGGTACTTACCACCATGGGCATTGTTCATCAAAGGATGGCGCAAAGCCATTTGGCATTGAACAGTTACCGACAAGCAGAGGAACTGCTGCAAAAGGTGGGAGACAGGTCGCAGCTATCGAACGTGAAAATGTCTATTGGTACCGCGCTGGGCGAACTGGAAAAAAAGGCCGAGGCGCAAGAAATGTTCAAAGAGGCTTTGAACCTGCGTTTATCTGTGGGTGGCGATTTTCATGCTGGAATGATCATTGGCAATATGGCCAAGATCTACTATCAGACAGGCGATTATCCGAAGTCGCTCCTACGCTGGGGCGAAGCCATTGAGCTCTTGCGTAAAGCGGGCGGCATGCCTTTTTGGGCGCAAAGCGTTGCCGGTCGAGCGGATACATTAAGGGCAATGGGTAAGATCGAGGAAGCTGAAACCGAGCTGAAAGGGGCAATTGAAGAGTCAGACAAGATTCCCGCACTCATCCTTATAAACGTACACATGGCTTTGGCGCGCATTTATGCCGACTCGCAACGTTGGGAGTTTTCGCTCAACACATTGAGAGATGCGGAAGCGCTAGTCACAGAATCGACCGACCACAGCCAGCTTTTTGACCTTTACACTGGTTTTCACATGGTTTTCAAAGCGCTTGGAATTACCAACGAGGCTCTGGAATATCACGAACGAATGTATTACCACCGCGAACGACATCTCAATGAGCTTAGCCTCAAACGCTTGGCAGAATGGGAAGCCTTGTACGATTTGCAGCGCACGCGCGAACGAGACCGTAAACTGTTGGAGAAGACCAAAACCATGCAGGAGGAACTGGCGGAAGTTATCAATGAGCGTGATGCACTACTTGATCGGGTTTCTAAATGCGACACACTGCTGGATGAGATGCTCGCGCTCATTCCAGCCAAAGCCAAGGGAAGGATTGAGCGTCTGGTGCGGAATGCACGGAAATTAGAGCAAGACCAGATTTCTGACGCAGTGCTTCAGACACGCATTTCTGAAGCGCATCCTACGTTGACGGTGGCCGAATTGCGCACCTGCACCATGATTGTTAGTGGCTGGAGCACGAAGGAAATGGCCGAGCGTAGCGGTACCAGCGTCAAGAACATTGAGAAGCACAGAGCCGCCATCAGACGCAAGGCGGGAATTCCCCGAAGCGTGTCGTTAACGGTTTACCTCAAAGGGCTGGTCAGGTTGGCATGAGCGTGCCCATCGGCACTTATTGAATGTAACGACCAAGCTTCTCCAAGACCCGCAAGTATCAGTAGGGTTCAAGTAGGGTTACTGTTGTAAAAACCCCCTATAGCTTTGAAAATCAAATCCCAAAGCTAATTATCATGAAAAAACATTACTCACTTATCCATCGGGCGGCTGTAGTATTCCTCGTCCTTGGCGCCTACTTCTTACAGACTTCTTCGGTAATGGCCACCATGACCTATTGCTACGAACCGTGTGGTGAAGAGAGTGACTTTCGGCAGACAACGGAAGGCTTAGACCGGCCTTCAGGTTTAGAGAACGATGCGATTCTTAACCTCAATTCCACCACAGTAAACCTTGCTTTTTCTATTGGTTCAAGCGCTGTCACTCAGATTGGAGGAACCGTTAAAGACAGCGATGGCAATTACATCGTTACCGGTGGGTTTACAGGCACCATAGAGTTTGGCAGCCAAACCATCACCTCCAGCAAGGATTACGATTTTTTCATAGCGAAATATGACAACAGCGGTGATCCGGTTTGGATAAGGACCGCAACTGGTCTGGTCAATTTGCCAGACTATCTTTCTGTTGATGGTGGCATTGCACTTACGGTTAATCCGACCACGGGCGAGATATATGTAGGCGGCACCTTCGTTAAGTCCATGCAATTTTTGGACGGAGATCAAGCAGTTGTCGCTTCGCTCAGTGACGGTCGGAACGATAACCTCGTCAACTACGAACTTTTTGTGGCGAAATATGATGCCGCTGGTGAGTTGGAATGGGCATTGGGTGGCGAGAGCGGAAGCAATGCTGCAGCTAGCAACCTCAACGAGGGCCGCAACATGATCACGAGCATCATTCTCGATGACGATGGATATCCGTATGTAGGAGGGCGTTTTTCAGGGACAAACCTCTTCGGAGAAACGGTAAGTGTGAGCGGAATGGGCGACTTCTTCTTGGCTTCGCTCGACTCGGACGGGAGCTCGCCATTCTGGGTTTCTATTGCAGGAACGCCTGGCGATGATGTTATCACTTCGCTTTCCATAGATGGTTTAGGCTACATCAACGTGCTTGGGGTGCTTGGTGAAGGACTTGTGGAATTCCCTAATTCGTCTGTTACATACGAGAACGGAACGGGCAACTACGACACGTTTGTGATGAGCTACGACATAAATGGCGACTGGTATTACGTGAGTTTCCTTGGAGCTGGCGAAGAGGTGGTTGGCAACGATGTTGCAAGCAATCTTGACGGCAGTATGTTCGTTGCGGGCCAATTTAAAGGAGAGGCAAGCTTTGTCGGTTCAAATATTGTTCTTGAATCGGATAGCGCGATTGATTGTGTCTTCCTAGTAAAATATGACTTACAAGGAGACGCCCTATGGGCAGTACGAAGTGGTGGTACGCATTACGCGAAAGCCAATCGTGTGGTCAACGATGCCGAGGGCAACGCCTATGTGTATGGTATATTCAGTGAGATGGCCATCTTCGGTATTGAGACAGCCGCGCCCGATACGCTTTACTCTAACGGCATCACGGACATGTTCCTCATGAAGTATGACGCTGATGGAAATTATCAATGGGTGCGAAGATTGGATGGAAGCGAGACGGAGAGTCTCGACCTCATTTCAAGTCTTGAGAACAACATTAGAAGCAACCCAACGCAGATGGTTTACAGTGATGTAAATGGTCCAGAGATCATCCTCAGCGGAGATTTCAATGGCACACTATTCGGACTCACAGCACCAACCGATGTGCGCCTCGGTTTTGTGGCTGCTATTGATGTGTCAGAGATTGTAACGGGTGTAGATGAGAATGCAGTTGCTAGCATCGGTCTGCTCGCTTATCCGAATCCGATGAACGGTGAAGGAATCGTGCAATTCTCATTAGATAGAACAGAAGTAGTTACAGCGGAGCTCACCAATGCTATTGGTCAAAAGGTTAGCACGCTTGCTTCAGGTTCATTCGGTACCGGACAGCATCGCGTTTCCATTGATCGAAACCAACTCGTAAGTGGCATTTACTTCTGCACCATCAATACATCACAAACTAGCGAGACGGTTCGCTTGGTTTTACTGTAAGCATTAGCATTGGCTGTAAGACAAGACCGAAAGAAAATTTTCCTTTCGGTCTTTCTTTTTTGCGTGACACCGTTTAGCATGGGCCCTTCCTTAATTGCTAAACGTTCTAACTTCGCGTTATGAGCGGTTCAACCTACAAGCGGCCATTACAACCAGCGCCAGCAAAACTTTACGAGAACGGGAAGTTCAGTTATGCCTCGTTCGATGGGCCGATATCAAACCCGAATCTGATAGATGCTGAACAGCCGTATCAACTTCCGCTGCCGCGATTACTGAAATGGATGCAGCTACGCGAATGGCAGGCTTTTCAGATAAGCAATGGAACGCACTTTGTAATGGTGGCGATCTATAATGCGAAGAAGATCTCGTTGCTACAGTTCATCGTTTACGATATCATCAACAACAAAAAATACCGTTACGAGAAGAAGGTAGCGCCTTGGTCTATTGATGTGGCAACGGGCTTGTTCGGAACAGAATCGAGCTACATCAGCAAGAATTTCAGCGTAGTTGCCAAGCATGATCTGAACAATAATTTGCTCGAACTCACGGCTTCCATCCGAAACCAGAAAGGATTGCCAGATGTGGAGGCGAAATTCAAAGGCATTCACGACACAAAACGCTACGAACCGATGGTGGTGTGCATGCCGTTTTCAGAGAAAAAGGCCATGTATTCGCACAAATGTCTGATGCCGGTTTCAGGGAGCATTCAGTTCGGGAAGGATGTAATTCCGTTCCCCGAGAAGATCAGCCAACTCATCATTGACGATCACAAAGGCTACTATCCATACCCGACCGTTTACGATTGGGTAACAGGAATGGGCCGCGATGCGGAAGGCAAACTGATTGGTTTCAATTGCACCGACAATCAGATTCTCGATCACGAAAAGAACAACGAGAATTGCCTTTGGCACGATGGAAAGTTGAGTGTGCTTCCACCCATAAAGGTCACGCGACCTGATGGTTATAAAGGCATTTGGTTCGTGAAAGACGAATACGGCACGATCGATCTGCAATTCCGTCCAGTCATTCACACAGCCGTGGACGTGAATCTGCTCATTCTGCGAAGCAAATACCAAGGCCCGTACGGTTTCTTCAATGGCTTCATCAAAAACCGCGATGGAGAGAAGATTGAGATAAAGGAAATGTTCGGAATGGGCGAGGATTTTTATCTGCGAGCTTGAATTAATTGAAAGTTAATTGCCTCGGATGCTGATTGAATGGTTACCAAAACTATTTTCGCACCAAAATCAAACATATGTTATCTGACAAAATTTCTCTTGTGGTTTTTGATATGGCTGGAACCACGATGGTTGACAATGGCGAGATCGAGGATTGTTTTCTTGAGGCCTGCGTTCAAAATGGATTGAACGTAAGTCGAGCACAGATCAATGCCATGATGGGTTGGTCTAAGATTGTGGTTTTCCAAACTTTCTGGAAAAAGAAACTGGGAGAAAACCATCCTGATCTGGAAGACAAAGTGGAGGAATCTTACAACACTTTCCGCGATCTTTTGGAAGCTCACTACGAAGAAACAGACCAGCATCCTACAGTTGGCGCGTTGGAAACAATGGCTTGGTTGCGCGATAATGGCGTGAAAGTGGCTTTGACTACCGGTTTTTACCGAGAAGTAACAGATATCATATTGGAGAAATTGGGATGGGATGAAGGCTTGGATGAGAATTACGTGTCCACCGGCAGTTCAATTATTGACATGTCTATCACTTCTGACGAAGTTCAAAAAGGCCGTCCGCATCCGTTCATGATCCAAAAAGCCATGAAGCAATTCGGAATCACAGACCCGAAAAAAGTGGTGAAAATCGGAGATACGCCTGTTGATCTTGCCGCTGGCCGAAATGCAAAATGCCTGTACAGCCTAGCGGTAACGAATGGTTCGCATACTGAGGCAGAACTTTCTAGGTTGGACAATGACGGATTGCTGCCAACAGTTGGGCATTTGAAAGGCTTCTTGATTGAGAAGCTTGGATTGAAAAATGCCTGATAATTCCATTGAAAAAACGGTCGAAGAGGTTTTCGGCCTCTTCAAAAAGCACGGCAATGCCGATTATATCGGTGAGGCCATTTCACAATTAGAACATGCTTGTCAGGCAGCGCAATGTGCCGAAAAGGAAGGCTTCGCAGAAGAAGTCATTCTGGCTGCGCTATTCCACGATATTGGTCATCTCTGCGAAATGAACGGAGACAAACCAAACATGGGCGGTTATGGCGTGATGGAACATGAAAAACTCGGTGCCGATTTTCTTCGTGCGCGAGGTTTCTCCGAAAATGTGGCGAAACTCGTTCAAAGCCATGTGGCAGCTAAGCGCTATTTGTGCTATGCCGATGTAGATTATTATGGCAAACTTTCCGAAGCATCCAAGAAAACACTCGAATATCAAGGTGGAATAATGAGTGCCGAAGAAGCTGTCGCGTTTGAAGAAGATCCGCTTTGCGCAACCATCATTCGCATGCGCCATTGGGACGAAATGGCCAAGGAAATTGGCGTTCCATTGCCCAATATGAAACAGTATGAAAAAATGGCGCAGAATCATCTGGATAACAGATGAATATCCAACTGAGGAACAGAAAAACTTGCTCATCAATTAGAAAACGGATTATCTTTCCTACATCATTCATGTCTGTTAACGGGAAATACGATCTTCAAGAACGGTTGATAACGTTTTCGGTAAGTATTATTGAGTTAGTGAGAAAGCTATCTGACAGTAAGGAATCACGCTACTTTGGAGGACAGATATTACGTTCTGGAAGTGCACCGGCTTTGATCTGTGCGGAAGCACAGGCAGCTGAATCTCGCAAAGACTTTATTCATAAAATGAAACTTTGTCAGAAGGAATTGCGTGAAACGTCCGTGAATCTCAGGATTATGAGCAAAACAGAAATCGCAAAACCTTCCTCGATTGAACCCATATTTAAAGAATGCGGAGAATTGAACGCGATTCTTTATTCATCAATTCAAACTGCTCAAAAGAACATCAATGCTTAGCTATTTATCCCAACGGAATTCACTTATTCTGTTCTTCCGTTCATCTGTTCACTAGTTATTCAGTTTACTTTCTAAAATGTCTTGGACGAATTACCACAGTCACACCAACTATTGTGACGGCACCAACACCCCAGAAGATTACATTAGAAAAGCACTTGCATTAGGAATGCCGACCTACGGCTTCTCATCGCATGCTCCAATCCCATTTTTCGATTGCAAATGGGCCATGAAGATTGATGATCTGGAAGGCTATGTTGACGAGATCTATCGTCTTCAGCAGAAGTATGAAGACCGGATCGAGATTCTTCTTGGTTTGGAGGTCGATTACATTCCTGATAAAATGGGCCCAACGGCCGATTTCCTACAAACGGCCGGACTCGATTACGCTGTTGGATCAATTCATTTTGTGGACTCGTTCACTGGCGGAAAAGGGTGGGAGATCGATGGAACGCTGGAAGCTTTCAAGAAAGGATTGCACGAGATATTTGGTGGCGATGTGAAAGCGGCCGTAACGCGCTATTTTGAACTTACACGAGAAATGCTTCTTGAGGATTGTCCTGAGATAGTCGGGCACCTCGATAAGATCAAAATGCAAAATCTGCGCGAGCACTTCTTTTCTGAAAATGACAAATGGTATCGCGATGAAATGATGCAAACCTTGGAAGCCATTTCCAAGACCGATGCCATCATGGAAGTGAATACGCGCGGACTTTATAAGAAACGTGCAAACGAAACGTATCCGAGCAAGTGGGTTTTGGAAGAGGCTTTGAAACTCGACATTCCAGTACAGATCAACAGCGATGGACACACTCCAGATGAGATTTTGGGCGAGTTCGGAACCGCTGCGGAATTGCTGTTGAATGTAGGCTACAATAGCTGTGTGATTCTCATTGATGGCGAATGGTCGGAGGTTGGTTTGACCAAAGAAGGCTACGACATCTAATTTCCATTCTTAACAATTCGGCAATGTTGTCACGTCATCCATTTCAGAACTTGGCAACTTGAAAAACCTCGGAAGCAACATCACCAAATGGTTGGCGAATTCGAATGGATTCGTCCTTTCGGTGTACGCCATTGTAGCGGCATTTTCCACCTATTCATGCATGTACGCGTTTCGCAAACCGTTCTCGGCTGCGAGTTTTGATGGAGTGGACGATATGTTCGGGCTTTCGTTCAAATCGGCCATTGTGATAGCGCAGGTTTTAGGCTACACGCTTTCTAAATTCATTGGAATAAAAGTGGTTTCCGAAATGGGACGAAACAAGCGTGGTTTGGCCATTCTTACATTGATCGGAATTGCAGAACTAGCACTTCTCGGGTTTGCTGCTGTTCCGGTCAAATTCAAATTTTTGTTCTTATTCCTAAACGGAATTCCACTCGGAATGGTGTGGGGATTGGTCTTTAGTTTCTTGGAAGGAAGACGCTACACCGAACTGATGGGCGCTGGATTGTGCGCCAGCTTCATATTTGCTTCTGGCTTTGTGAAAAGCGTAGGAAAATGGCTGCTTATTGAAGGTGTATCCGATTTCTGGATGCCTTTTGCGGTGGGAGCGATTTTCGCTGTTCCGTTGCTGTTTTTCGTTAGCATGTTATCGCTATTGCCCGACCCATCTAAAGAAGACGAGGAACTGCGAACCAAGCGCGAACCGATGACAGGTGCGCAACGAAAAGCGTTCTTCATGAACTTTGCCGGTGGATTGATTTCGCTGATCATCGTTTACATCATGCTCACTGCCTTCCGCGATTTCCGCGACAATTTCATGGCTGAAATTCTTGGCCAATTAGGCTTTGGAGATACACCGGCCATTTTCACCACTACCGAAATCCCAGTGACGATTGGTGTGTTGCTGATGTTGGCCTTCGTCATGTTCATCAGGAATAACATGTTGGCGCTCACCATCAATCATATCATTATCGGATTGGGCTGTGCGGCTGTTGGAGCCAGCACGTGGCTTTTTCATCACGATTTCATCGGACCCATTCCGTGGATCATGCTTACGGGTTTTGGCGCTTACATGGGCTACATTCCCTTCAATTGTATCCTTTTCGAGCGATTGATCGCGGCCTTCAAATACCCGAGCAACGCAGGCTTTCTCATCTACTTGGCTGATGCCTTCGGTTACCTCGGCAGCGTGGCTGTGCTATTTTACAAAGACTTCTTCGTCAGCGAGATGGATTGGCTCACATTTTTCACCTACGCATGCTACGCGCTCAGCATCGTTGGGGTGGTTTTCACCATCTTCGCCATCATTTATTTCGAACGTAGAAAACTGTTGCTCAACCGATGAACAGAATACCTGAAGAACAGGAAAACAGAAGAATTGATTGCTCTGTGAACTCTGTGCCTCTTTTTGTGCCCTCTGTGGTTCAACTTATATGCATCATTCATAATTAGTATCACTTTGAAAGACAAACTGCTTTTTACCCCTGGTCCACTGACCACTTCCATGACCGTGAAACAGGCCATGCTTCGCGATCTTGGCTCGCGCGATTTTGAGTTCATCAACCTCGTAAAAGAGATCAGAGATCAATTGCTCGAACTCGGAAACGTAAGTCAAGCAAAAGGCTATGAATGTGTAATCATGCAAGGTTCTGGAACTTTTGGGGTGGAAAGCATGATTTCTTCCGCTTTGGCGAAGGATGGTCATTTGTTGGTGTTGGTGAACGGGGCTTACGGAGAACGCATCTGCAAAATGGCGGAGGTTCATGGCTTCCGATACGATGCCTTGACCTACGATGAAGACCAAGCGCCTTCTGTTCAGGAATTGGACGATTTTCTTGCCAAAAACCCAAGCGTGTCGCATGTGGTTGTGGTGCATTGCGAGACCACCACGGGCATTTTCAATCCGATCAAAGAATACGGGATGGTGATCAGAAAGCATGGAAAACGCTACATGGTCGATGCCATGAGCAGTTTTGGTGCTGTACCTGTTGATCTGGCTGAGTGCAACATCGACTTCCTTGTTTCGAGTAGCAACAAGTGTATTGAAGGCGTTCCGGGTTTCAGTTTCACCTTGGTAAGCCAAGCTGCGTTGAAGGAATGCGAAGGCCGTTCACGCACGCTAAGCCTCGACCTGTTTGCCCAATGGAAAGGACTGGAGAATAACGGTCAGTTCCGTTTTACACCGCCTACACATTCGCTGTTGGCCTACCATCAGGCCATAAAAGAATTGTATGCAGAGGGTGGAGTGGAAGGCCGCTCAGCGCGTTATCAGAAGAATTATCAAACGCTTGTTGGCGGCATGCGCAATATGGGTTTCACGGAGTACTTACCTGAAGAAAAACAGGGCTACATCATTACTACGTTCAATCATCCTGATAGCGCCAATTTCAACTTCAACGCATTTTACGAAAAGTTGAATGAGCGTGGTTTTGCCATCTATCCGGGAAAACTGACCAAAGCAGATTGCTTTCGAATTGGAAACATCGGCCGCATTTCAACAGAAGATGTGGAAGCCTTGCTTAGCGCTATTGCGGAGGTGAAGGCCGAAATGGGGTTCTGAAAACGGTGAAATGAAAAATGAAAAAGGAGAAAACGTTCAGTGACGTTTTTCATATCTCAGCTTATCGTTTTTCTTCCCTCAACATTTGTAACTGCTGAATATCTAAAAGGTCTTTTGGCCTGCTGGATTTGATTTTGCTATTGATAAGGTCTTCATACGCAAGCACCCGATACTTCGCAATTTCGAGCGAGTTGATCGTGGTTGTTTCAGCATTGGTAAATGCTTCGTCAAATGTTTTTCCAGGATTGAAACGGGTAATAAGTTCTATTTCCTGAATAGGGGATATTTTGATGGAAATGTTCTGTTCAGCGCGTTTCACATCTTCAGGAAACGCATCAAAAGCATAGCCCATTTCGTTCAGAACAATTTTCAGGTGGTCAAGATTTTCTTGGCGAATGTCAATCCAAAAATCAACGTCTGTGGAATGCCGTTGGTAGCCGTGGAAATTAACGGCACCACCACCCACCATTAGCATTTTTACTTCATGCTTATTTGCCAGTTCAATGAACTGTTGAACCTTGTCATCAAACTCCATCTTCCGATCTTGTAAGAACGAAGTTTCCTTTTTCAAGTGGTTTTGCCTTCGTTCCGAACTTGGTAAACTCACTCACCATTTTCAAGAAAACCTGCACGCGCTCCGCAGGAGACAAAGCCAAGAACTCCTCTTGCCGCCTGCGGTTGTTGTTCTCCTTTGTATCGAAAATGAGCTGTGACATGATGTAAAGCTACGATGAAGAGAAAATAAAAACGAAAAAGGAGAAAATGTCTAGCACGTTTTCTCCTTTTTCCTCCCTACGGGGAAAGTTGCTCCATTGCCCATTCATCTCCGTTTTTGATGTAGACGAAACGATCGTGTAAACGGCTTGGGCGACCTTGCCAGAACTCCAATCGTTCGGGAATGACCACGTAACCGCCCCAATGCGCAGGTCGCGGTATGTCACCATCACCGAATTTCGCTTCCAGTTCCTTTACCGAATTCTGTAGCTGACCTGGGCTCGAAACGATGCTGCTCTGTGCCGAAGCCCAAGCCCCGATTCTGCTTTCGCGCGGTCGCGATGCCCAGTATGCATCGGAATTTTCTTGCGAAACTTTGTGAATTGGTCCTTCGATGCGGATCTGTCGATCCAATTCGCTCCAATGGAAGTTGAGCGCTACGTACGGATTGGCAGCAATCTCAATGCCTTTGCGGCTGTTGTAGTTGGTGTAAAGCACAAATCCGTCTTCACTCACATCGCGCCAATACACGATGCGCGATGATGGACGGCCGTTTGCATTGACCGTACTCAGGCACATGGCATACGGGTCCAAGATCTGCGCGTTCACAGCTTCTTCCATCCATGTGGCAAACTGCTCCATGGGATTTTCGTTCAGGTCGGATTTGCTCAGCGGTTTGCTGGCAAAATCGCGCCTAACGGTATTGATGTAATTACGGACTTCTTCTAAACTCATTTGTACCCAATTACTGACCTTCGAAAAAGTCTTCATCTAATTCTTTAACTTCATAAATTGTTCGAACCTGAACTCCGACATTGAATTCATGCATCAAGTCTACTAACTTGTAACCATCAATCAATATTATAGAATGGTGCGCATCATTCGCCTTTTTCTCTGCACCACCATCAAAACTAGAAGTAGTAACGAAAACACCTTTACTAGTATCTCCACTCATCGCACCGATGAAATTTCTGATTTCTTTTTCACGAACCTTGTTTTCACCGTATCGCTTGGCTTGAATGTAGATTTTAGATAACCCGAGTTTATCCTCGTTTATTATTCCGTCTATTCCTCCGTCACCTGACTTTGAAGTTTCTATGAAATCTCCATATCCCATTTTTTTCAAAAGGATCAGTATGACTTTTTCAAAGTAGTACGGGTCAATTGTTTTTAGTTTTTCAAGGAGTTCATTTTTAACCTGAAGTTCGATTTCCGAGAAGCCTGAATCTATCAGGTCCTGTGGTGAAGAATTGTCAATTTTTAAGTCCTTATGATTGTCTTTCTCTTTTTCATCTGAATAGAACTTCAAAAAGTCAGATTCACCCTCAACATCTTTTAATTTCAAGCCATCTCCTTGGACTTTACCTTTCTTAGTTATCTGAACCATCCCTCTCTCAGGATAAACGATGAACCCACCCTTTTTAAGATAGGACTTGCCCCAAGCAATTCTGTTCATGATAAGGACGTCACCGCTCTTCGTTTTTTCTTCCAAAAGTTCTTTAGGTAAGTGAGAATAATACTTCTCCACGACACGTTTTAACAGTTCTCTGTGATGAATCGTTTTCCCATCACTAAGAATATCCAGAATAGGGTTAAAAGTTTCGTGAAACTTGGGGAGTTCTGCTGTCATTCAAACGGTTCATTTTGTGGACGTCCAAATTAGCCAATTACGCATTCTCAAGCTGCCTCATCCGCATCACCAGATAGAGCGAAAAAGCCGCGGCAACACCGGGAACTAATCCAATCAATAAGGCAATCCAACCGTACTTGATGCCTTTTTCGAACTTCTCGTAAACAACCCAAGCGGCAAGCACTAGCCAGCAACAAACGGCATCGGTAGCAAAGCCCGAAGAATAAGGATTTACGAATCCTGCTTTCACTGCAGCAACAATATCTGGGTCGGCAAAAAATACTGGGCCCATTGTAATGAAGAAGAATGCGGCAAAACCGATTCCGATGATTCCGAGCGTTGAGATGTAAGCTGTTTTCATTTTGGATGGATTTTGATGATGAACGAAGATATAACTGTTCCGAACTTAATTCGATAGGTTTGAATCTCTCAAATGAGCCAACAGAAACTCCTCATCATCGGCACTGTTTTTCCAGAACCGAATTCTTCGGCTGCGGGCAGTCGGATGTTGCAGCTCATTGAGCTGTTCCAACGGCAAGCGTGGGAAATTACTTTCGCTAGTGCAGCCGCTGAAAGCGAGTTTGCTGTTGATCTTTCGGCCATTGGAGCAAAGCAGGTTTCCATTGAGTTGAACAGTTCCTCGTTCAATGATTTTGTTCGGGAACTCAATCCACAGATTGTGCTTTTCGACCGCTTCATGACCGAAGAGCAATTCGGTTGGCGCGTGGCGGATACTTGTCCGAATGCCTTGCGTGTTTTAGATACCGAAGACCTGCATTGTTTGCGCCATGCGCGTCATCAAGCCTTAAAAGAAAACCGAGAATTTGCTATCACGGACTTATTAAACGAACACGCCAAGCGCGAGATTGCGAGCATTTACCGTTGCGACCTATCGCTCATCATTTCCGAGTTCGAAATGGAGTTGCTGAGAACGGTTTTCAAAGTCGATGAAGACGTGCTTCATTATTTGCCTTTTATGCTGACCACGCAACGGCCCCCTCTAACTCCCCCCAAGGGGAAGAAATGGAGCCATGAGCAAATGTTGGAGCAAGGTGACAGTTCCCCTTCCTTTCGGGGAGGGGTTAGGGGTGGGGTATTTGAGGAAAGACAACACTTCGTCACCATTGGTAATTTCCTGCATCCACCCAATTGGGACGCAGTGCAATACCTAAAATCAGACATCTGGCCGTTGATTCGAAAGCAACTTCCTAAAGCTGAAATGCACGTTTATGGCGCTTATACCAGCGAAAAAGCCAAGCAACTTCATTCCCAAAAAGACGGATTTCTCATTCTCGGAAGAGCGGAAAATGCCAAAGAAGTAATCAGTAAAGCGAAAGTGCTTTTAGCGCCATTGCGTTTTGGTGCAGGACTGAAAGGAAAACTGGTGGAAGCTATGCAGTGCGGTACGCCAAGCGTCACCACTTCAATAGGTGCAGAAGCCATGCACGGTTACTTGCCGTGGAGCGGTGCAGTTGCCGATTCACCAAAAGAATTCGCGCAAGCGGCTATAGAACTTTACACAGATAAATCCGCTTGGGAAACGGCTCAGATAAATGGCGTTTCCATCATCAATCAGATCTATCCGAAGGAGAAATTGGGTTTAGAATTCATTCATCGATTGGAAAATCTACAATCCAATTTGGAAAGCCATCGCCAACAGAATTTCATCGGTTCTATGCTAATGCATCATAGCATGCGCAGCACGGAGTTTATGAGCCGTTGGATAGAGGCGAAGAATAAAAGGTAGGAGGCCTCACCCTGAACTTGTTTCAGGGTCTAAAGCAGATGCTGAAACGAGTTCAGCATGAACGTTAGTAAAACACCGCTACTTCCTCCAACGTTTTTCGTTCCAGATCAGGCACTTCAGCACCTTTAGCAGCATATCCCACAGGAATCAACAGAAACGGTTTTTCGTTCTCAGGACGATTTAAAACTTTCGAAAGAAAATTCATCGGGCTCGGAGTGTGCGTCAAAGCCACCAAACCAGCATTATGAATGGCTGCTAAGAGAAAACCACTTGCCAAACCGACACTTTCAGTTGCGTAATAGTTATTCTTCTTTTCGCTATCGACCAATTCATAAGAGCGTTTCATCACTATAATGAGCCATGGAGCGATTTCCAGAAATGGCTTGATGTGGTCGGTGCCGAAAGGTTCCAGGTCTTTGAGCCAACGCTCACTCATTCGTCCGTGGTAATTCTCATACTCTTCTTTTTCTGCGGCTTCGCGAATTTTCGATTTAATGTCTGCAGAACTCACTGCACAGAAAGTCCATGGCTGCATGTGCGCACCTGATGGCGCTGTTGAAGCAGTTCGAATCAGATTCTCAATCACTTCTCTCGGAACAGGTTTGTCCGAGAACGTCCGCAAGGATCTGCGCTTATTCATGAATTGGTAAAAATCTGTCGACCGTTGATGCATTTCTGCTTCGGGGAAATTAAGTGGCCCGTAAGGAATGAAGCCGTCTTTCGAATCTGTCATCTTCTGTGCTTTGGGTTATGAAGCTAGTATAAAGATTCCTATACATTTGCCGCGAATCCGACTGATGTCGGGCTAAAAGTCTCAATATGAAATTCGGAACCAAAGCAGTACACGCTGGTGTAGAGCCAGATCCAACAACGGGAGCCATCATGACTCCGATCTATCAGACATCAACCTACGTGCAAGCGGCACCTGGCGATCACAAAGGATACGAGTATTCTCGAACTGGAAATCCAACACGAAATGCGTTGGAAAAAGCCATTGCCGAGTTGGAAAATGGAAGCTACGGTGCTTGTTTTGGTAGTGGAATGGCTGCTATTGACTGCGTTATAAAAATGCTGAAACCGGGCGATGAGGTAATCAGTACGAACGATCTATATGGCGGAACCTACCGTCTGTTCACGAAGATCTATGAAGGATTCGGTATCAAATTCCATTTTGTACCGATGGGCGATTTGGAATCCGTGAAAGCCAAGGTGAATGCCAATACCAAACTCATTTGGGTAGAAACACCAACCAATCCGATGATGAACATCATTGATATTGAAGCAATGTCTAAGATCGCGAAAGCGGCCGGAGCTCTTTTGGCGGTCGATAATACATTTGCCACTCCAGCACTTCAGCAACCGCTTGATCTTGGTGCCGATATCGTGATGCATTCGGTAACGAAATACTTGGGTGGTCATTCAGATGTGGTGATGGGCGCCTTGGTTGTGAAAGACAAAGCTCTTTCAGAACGGATGTATTTCATTCAGAATAGCAGCGGAGCCGTTTGCGGACCGATGGATAGCTTCTTGGTGCTACGCGGATTGAAAACGCTTTCTATAAGGATGAAACAGCATTGTATCAACGGAAAAGAAATTGCCCATTGGCTGAAGGATCATCCAAAAGTGGACAAAGTCTATTGGCCAGGTTTTGAATCTCATCCGAATCACGAAGTGGCCAAAAAGCAGATGAGCGGTTTTGGTGGAATGGTTTCTTTCACATTGAAGGAAAACACCATCGCGGCAGCAACCAAAGTGCTTTCGAACACGCATCTTTTTGCCTTGGCAGAAAGTCTGGGCGGAGTGGAATCGCTTCTAGGTCACCCGGCCAGCATGACGCATGCTTCCATCCCGAAAGAAGAAAGAGAGAAGACGGGTGTTGTAGACTCGCTTATCCGTTTGAGCATAGGAATAGAAGATCCCGAAGACCTGATAGCCGACCTAAAAGCTGCATTAGGGTAATATTCGTTACATAAAACCGCGACTCTCGAACTTATATTTGTGAGTGAACATAAACCGAATGATGAAGAATTTTCCCTTGATTTTTGCAGCCGTGCTGCTTTCAATAGTTTCAACACAGGCTCAAAACGCACATTGCGGTTTTGATGCTCAGTTTGAAAAGATGCTTGAGCAAGACCCCGCTGGTCTACAGAGGATTTTAGAGTTTCAGGATCAAGCCACTGATATTGCCCGTCAGAATGCCGAATATGAAGGAGAACGAGGCGGGCCACGCATCATCCCAACGGTGTTCCATGTCATTCATCAAGGTGGAAATGAGAACATCAGCTACGAGCAGATTGAGGATCAAATGCGCATTCTGAATGAGGACTACAGCAGGTTAAATGCCGATGCTGTGAATACTCGTCCTGAGTTTCAGGGTGTGGCTGCAAATCCGAATGTTGAATTCCGTTTGGCCAAATTGGATCCACAAGGAAATTGTACTGATGGTGTGGTTCGCGTATGGTCGTCATTGACCTATAACGCTTCTGACGACAATGGTGTTAAAGGTGTGAGCTATTGGCCAAGCACGAAGTATTTCAATGTATGGGTTGTGGCTTCAATTGCTGGAGATGGTACCAGTGGTGGGATCACCTTAGGCTATGCTCAGTTCCCAGGATTTGGAAGTGCCAACACGGACGGAGTTGTGGTGCGTGGAGATTTTATTGGAAGCATTGGTACTGCTGCGAACAACACGAATGTGGGTCGCACCTTGACACATGAAGCAGGTCATTGGCTCGGTTTGTTCCATACGTTTCAAGGTGGTTGCGCTGGCGGATTCTTTGATGATGGTTGCGATGACACTCCTCCAACTGCCGAGGCAAATTACGGCTGCCCGCTTACGCGAAACAGCTGTACAAACGACAGTCCAGATATAATTGATCAAGTAGAGAATTACATGGATTATTCAAATGGAACGTGTCAGAACATGTTCAGTCTTGATCAGAAAGCAAGAATGGATGGCGTCCTTTCCGGAACGCGTGCACAGCTGATTTCCAGCAATAACTTGAACAGTACGGGAGTTTTACTTAGCGAGACTCCATGTGCTCCAAAGGCAGATTTCTTTGCGCTGCAACGACTAACCTGCACAGACGAGCCCATAGTGCTATCTGATGCCAGTTTCAACGGCACCGTAGATACTTACAGCTGGAGCATGCCAGGTGGCACTCCAAGTACTTCAAGTAGCGCCAATCCATCGGTTTCCTTCGCTTCTCCAGGCGTTTATTCTATTACACTAACGGTGAGCAATGCCGAAGGAACTGATAGCCATACACAAACAGATTACGTAACGGTTATTCCGGGGTCGGCTCAGATCACAAGCTATTTCAGTTTTGAAGGATTTGAGGAAGATCAGGAAGATTACCTCGTTTTTTCTGATGGCGTGGGATCAACATGGCAAGAGACGAATACGGCCTTTACAGACAACAAAAGCATCTACCTGAATAATTACAGCACAAATCCATCAGGAAGCACGGATGAATTCCAACTTCCGTCTGTGGATATGACCCAAATGAATGATCCGGACCTTTATTTCCGATTAGCCTACAAACAGCGTTCGGGTGGAGAATCAGACAACCTTCGAGTGTATGTTTCTAAAGATTGTGGGCAGAATTGGGCGCTGCGCTACAACAAAAGTGGGGCATCGCTATCAACGGTAAGCGGTACTCAAAGCTCTGCTTATACGCCAAGTTCAAGTGCAGATTGGGAGCTGGTGAACGTGAATCTGGGAAGTTATGCCAATGAAGAGAATCTATTGGTGAAATTCAGAGGAGTGAGCGAGAAAGGAAATAACATTTACATCGATGACATTCAAATTTCCGGGCCACTTGGTGTAAACGACCAGCAGGCCGATTTTGAGTTTACTGTGAGTCCAAATCCGTTGGTAGATAATGCGCAGATCAATTTGGAAGTGGCAAATTCTGGGAATTACGGAATCACGTTGATGGACGTGGCCGGGAAAATAGTAGCGACAATTCATCAAGGAACACTCTTGAGCGGAGCGCACCGATTCACATTAGACCGTTCCATGGTACAGAGCGCTGGAATCTACTTGCTGCAAATTCAAGGAACTGCAGGAAGAACGGTCAAAAAACTGGTTGTGGAGTAATCCTTCAGCATTGGACGAATTGCAAAACAAAGGCGTGGGTTTCCACGCCTTTGGTGTTTTTACATACGTTGCAAAGTATTGTACTCGCATTGTTGAGGAGGTTTCCCATGTAATTTTAGTGTAAATGAATGGCTTGTTCCTTTTCGGAATTTCTGCATTCTATTGATCAAACCACATGAAACCTACCACATGAAAAGCATTTTACAAACCACTGCATTATTGACCCTGCTTGTTGCCATCGGCTGTCAACAGCCATGCACCACCACCACTTTCAACGTGAACAAATACTCGGGCGACACCGTTTTTGTCAAGCGTGCCTATGCCATTTGTGGCGATACATTGAACTACTATGAAAGACAAGTGACAAGCGACTCAATAGTCGTTTCTGAGGGCGAAGTGCTGAATGGAAAGAAGGAGGGTCAATGGAAGACCAGCGGATGGAACAAAACCGTTTCCGATTATCAACATGGAATTGCGCTACGGGTTGAAATATCAAACAAAGAGGGAGTGCTGGAGCAGGAAGAAGTGCTCGGTCCAGATTCTCTATATAAGGTAAAATCGTTTTACGAGGATGGAACACTCGAGTCGGAGTTTTTCCAAACCTTGGATGGTCTTATGACCGGTCGTGGAATAGAATATGACAAGGCTGGCAAAAAGATTGCCGAAGGCGAATATTTGACCGAATGGATCATAGGCGATACCATGTACATTGAAAGTCCACTGCCACCGTATGACCTTGAGATGACCATCATTTCGGATGCTGGCGGCAAACATGGCCCGTGGTTCTACTACGATTCGAATGGGAATGTAACGGATACTGTAAAGTTCAATGCGGGCAAGGCAGAATGGACTGGTAATCTGGTCGGCCTTTGGGATTCGGATAGCGTTGCAACCACTTACACTGCACCCTCAGAAAAGGTGTTGCCTATGCTCGCATACGGCTTCGAGGATTTCAAAGGATACGAATTCACAGAGTCTGGAAGCCTGCATGCCAGAGGCAAAAAAGGAAGATTGGGCCGTACCATGCATTACGATTGGACGCACGACAATAGTTATCTCGAAGTGACCGACCAAGGCGACCATCTTTCCTTGCAGATCAGAAGGTTTGATGACACCCGCCTCATTCTCATCCTTGATGACCTTACATTCTATCTGAGGCGGGCAGAGTAGGTCGCTGGGTGCAACAGACGAAGCAATCTGTCTGAGAACACTGGGCTGCGTTCGCAATAACGAACCCTTATCTTCGTAGCCAAATTCGATTCCCATGCGCAAGATCCACCACCTTTCCAGCTGCGATACCTGCCAACGTATTATTAGTGAACTAGGTCTAAGACAGAAGGATTTTGAGTTCCAGGACATCAAGGTTGAGAACATTTCTGCCAAAGATTTGGATGCCGCAAAGGAGAAAGTTGGATCTTACGAAGCCTTGTTCAGCAAGCGTGCCATCAAGTTCAGAAGTTTGGGATTGAACGAAATGAAGCTAACGGAAGCGGATTATCGGAAGTACATCTTGGAAGAATACACATTTCTGAAACGACCCATTATTTGGATAGAAGAAGAAGTATTTGTTGGCAATGCCAAGAAAACGGTGGAAGCCGCCAAGGCCGCTCTGCATGAATAAACAACTCTTAGCGCACCTGATGTTGTTCTGTGCGCAGCTCTTGTATGGGCTCAATTACACCATTGCAAAGGAGGTGATGCCCGAATATATTCAACCCTTTGGGTTTGTGCTGTTGCGGTGTTTGGGAGCGGTTTCGATGTTTTGGCTGGTCAGTCTTTTTGTAAAGGAGAAGATTGACCGAAAGGACTTTCCCAGATTGCTGCTTTGCGCACTTTTTGGCATTGCTATCAATCAGTTGATGTTCTTCAAGGGATTGAGCCTTACGCATCCGATAAATGCAGCCGTCATCATGATATCTACACCTATTCTGGTGCTGATCATGGCAGCTGTCATTATCAAGGAACGGATTACAGCGAAAAAGGCCTTGGGCATCGGTATAGGAATGATCGGTACGATGCTTATTCTTCTGGCTGGCAAGGAGCTTTCTTTCAGTAGCGACACATTTACGGGTGATCTTCTGATCTTGGTCAACGCATCGTCTTACGGAGTATATCTCGTGCTTATTTCGCCCATTATGAAGAAGTATCATCCATTTACGGTGATCAAATGGGTGTTTCTCTTTGGGTTGATAATGGTGCTACCATTCGGTTTTGAGGAATTTTCGCAGATCCAATGGAGCACTTTCCCGCCAAACATCATTTGGGCCACTGTCTTTGTGGTGGTCGGGCTCAGTTTTTTCGCCTATCTCTTTAACATTTCAGCGCTTAAATATGTGAGTCCTTCGGTGGTGAGTACCTACATCTATCTGCAACCGATCATTGCCTCAGCTTTCGCCATCTCGTTGGGAAAAGACCATTTGAGCTGGGTCAAAGTGGCATCAGCCGTGCTGATCTGCACCGGAGTTTATCTCGTCAGTTCTAAGGCCGCGCCTCAGGCCGTAGGAAAAGAAACGTAAAAGGTGGTTCCTTCCGATTCGGAAGTTTCAAACCAGATCTTGCCGTTCGCTGATTCAACAATATTTTTCACCATCGCCAATCCCAATCCCATTCCCGATGTTTTGGTAGTGAAATTGGGCACGAATATCTTTTCCTGAAGCTCTTCGGGAATGCCCGAACCGTTGTCTGTTACCGAAACAATCCAAAGGCCATTTTCGGGCTTTAGCCTGAGCACAATTTGAGGATTGGTTCCTTCAGAAACAGCCTGAATTGCATTCTTGATAAGGTTATTGAACACACGCAGCATCTGGTCCTTGTCGGCCATTACGCAACTTGGTCCATCGGTTTGGGTTTCCAGCACAATCACCACTTCATTGTTTTGATGAAGTTCTGCCACACTTTCGAGCAGGTGTTTCAGATCTACACTTTCAATGTTTGATTTTGGCATTTGCGCAAAAGAAGAAAACTCGCTGGCTATGTTGGAAAGCGTATCGATCTGCTCAACCAGCGTATTCGTCACTTTATCAATTCGCTCACCTAGATCTTCCGCGCCATCATTCTTGCTTCGCTGAAGCATCTGTATGCTCAGTTTCATGGGCGTCAGCGGATTCTTGATCTCGTGCGCTACCTGTTTGGCCATTTCGCGCCAAGCACTTTCTCGCTCTGACCGCGCCAGCATCTCGGCACTTCGCACCAGTTCGTTCAAGGTGCGGTTGTATTCATCAACCAATTCACCGATCTCGTCCTTGCTGTTCCATTCAATGGCGCGGTTGGCTTCATCCAGTTTCAGGTTTTTTAAGCTATCGCGAATGAAACGTAGCGGTTCAGTAATGCGGTTGGAAATGACCAAAGCAACCACTACTGAGATCAGAATCAGGAACACATAAATGTTGGTCAAAGCGGCCAAAAGCGAGAATATTTCCTGCTGCAAACCGTATTGCCGGGCGAAATAAGGCAAACTCACAATGGCGATCACTTCACCTTTATCATTCCTAAAAGGCACGTATGCCGTAAGGTATTTTAGGTTGCCAATGGTTTCTTCCTGGATGAAACTTGACCGTTGATTGAATCGCATTTCGACATAAGCAGTGCGGTCGAGCACTTTTGCTAACAAACCTTCGTCATACAAACGAGGGCGCGAAGTGGCCAGAAGATGGCCGTTCATCTGATATAGATTCACATCGGTGAAAAACACTTTCGACAATCGGTTGAGTAATTCCGAAAGCATTGGCTGATCTTCTTGCGAGAAAGATTCTCTTTCGCGAAGCCGTCTTTCCATGACGATGAGAACCGAACGCGAGCGTTCCGATATCATTTCCTCGTTGCGGTTGTTGTATTCGCGGACCACGTAAAAAACCGTGAGCGCACCGATTAGCAACAGTGAGAAAAGCAGAACGGAACCCATTGCCAGATTGATACGACTTCGGAAACTGCTATTGGTAAAGAGACCACGTATCAAGGTGCCTTCGAGCATGACCGCAATGGTGGCCAAAGCAAAATAGAACAGGAATAAATAAGAAAAAATGGTGAGATGATCGATGATGCCATCGTCTACGATACTGATGACCACCACGTGACCATCGGAAGGATTATTGACCAGATGCTCGTAACCATCAAAAACAGTAAACGTGTTTTCGTCTTTGAACTTGGCAAACATGGCATCCGAAAGACTGTAGGCAAAATCTCCGTGACGTTCTTGCAATTCGCCATTTTGGTAAATGGCGTACGAATAACCTTCCAGGTCTTTGGCGGTGCCGATCTCCTCGTCCACAAACAGATCGGTGAATCCAACCACATCATCTGTTTTTTCGGGAATGAGTTGAATGAAAAGCACGAGGTCATCCTGCGAACGTCTGCCTTTCAATTCCAGCCTGGCCAAGTAGCCGCCATCCGTATTCCAAATTCCTGCGTAGCGTAGGTTCTTGGACATGGTTGGTTTAGAGGCATCGAAATCGCGTTGCAACTCAAAATAGTTAGGTCCAACAGTTGGCTGGTCAGAAACCATTATTCCACCGTTCTGGTTGTACATGTTAACTACCGCTCGGTACTGATTCCAGTGGTCGTAGGCCAGAAAATGATGAATAGCAATCAGTACCGCATCTTCATCCATTGGCCGAACGGTAAGCAGGTTGCGCAATGACCTATCATCAATGATCTTTTCTTCCAAAGCAGAGAAGAGATATTCGCTGATCGGATTTTGACGGTGCTCAATTTTTTGGGCCAGCGCTTTGCGCGATTCGCGTTCGTTGGCGTGGAACGAACTCACCATCATTACGCTTGCAAGAATGGTAAAAGCGAGAACCAAAGGAACGTAGCCAGAAAGCCCATCTGTCCGGCTGAGCCATTTCTCTGCCACAGAGAGGAAAATGACCAAGGCTAATGCCGTTGCACTCACCAATATCGCACTGGCGTCCATGTTGGTCAGCAAGAACAATCCGATGGTACCGATCAGCCAAAAAACGATTGACTTCCTCCAGTTTCTTGTTTCCGAAGGAAGGATTCGATTAAGCAGTTTGTAGGAAATGAAATAGCTAAGCAGCCCAATAAAACTGATTGTGAGTCCCACAAAACTGTAGATGCTGAGAGAGAACGGGTCATTCAGTTTTAAGGAGAAAGACGAGTTGACCACTAGCGTTTGAAACAGCCAGAAAACCGGAAAAACAAGCAGTACTTGAATGATGGGCACAAGGGCGCTGACGACTCGCGAATTAGACGGACGGAATCCGAAACGTACCAATCGGATCAGCATCACCAATCCGAAAATGAGATGCAGCGCTAGGTCGCCAAGCGATGGGACCAAGAGGGATGAAGCGTGCAATGAAGGACCGAATGTTTCGATGGCGTAGAGTGCCTTCGGGAGATTCCACCAAAGCATTAATCCTCGGAAAAGGAGAGTGAGAACAATAAAGCTTGCCACAGAAACCGAAGGCGATGTGAACACCAACATCCAATTTGCCGCAGCCCAAAGCGTCATCAATACAAGCGCAATGAACACCAGCCACAGCGCTGCCGAACGTGAAAAGGCCGGGTTTGCATGCGGATCGCTGAAACGCACATACGCAGCCACCATTCCATCCGCAAAGTGCAAGGCTTGTGTTTCGTGGTCGCTGAGCGTTACCGAAAAATGGTCTCCATCTTTTATCGCTGGATTCCAACGGTTCTTGATGTATCGGTTCTCAAATCCGTATTCGGTCTCAATAAGCGCATAACCTACCAGCAGTTGGCCATTCACTTCGGAGGTTCGACACAGATACCAAGCATTTTTAAGCTTTGTGAGACCTTCGGTCGGTTTGGTTCTTTCTTCGAATGAAGTCTGAAAAGGCAGTGCGTTGGTTGTCCATTCGGTGGCCAATCCGTTGTCGTAGATCACCAGACCGATACCGTATTTTTCCCAGCAATCACAATATGTTCGAAGGCCATCAGTTCGTTCTTCTACCCGTTTGATTGTCTGCTGCAAACGCGCGTCAACGGCCTGAAAATCGAGTTCAATCTGCGCGTGTTTCAGTTCTCGCTCGTTGCTTTCGCGATAGTCCGTGAGGAAACCTGCAGAGAAACCTACAAGCAAGGTCAGGGTGAATAGCAGAAGGAATTTTCTCACAGAATCGAGAACGATTTAATCAAAGATAAGGTATGCCGAAACGTTAGCGGATCACCACCATCCGCTTGTTGCTTACTTGTGCTCCGCTCGATAATCGTACCAAATAGATTCCAGATTCAAGACCGGAAGCAATCAGCACTTTTTCTGCTGGGGAGTTGCCAAGCGGTTTTCGTGCAATCAAATGCCCTGATGTAGAGAATATTTCAACCACAGCATTTGAGACGTTTGCTGCATTGGCCGAAAGGAAAACATTGCCATTATTTGGGTTCGGATAAATGGAGAATAGCTCGGTATCAGCTTCCGAAATGGCATCATTCACCGAACAGCTTGCTCCAGGGTTGGCATGGATCTGAATGCCGTTTATAATGATTCCCGTATTGGTTGCGGCAGTCGACCAATTAGCGCCAACGGAGTTGTCCAACGAATCGATGCAAAGCACAATGGATGCTCCGTTTCCATCCGCTCCAGTAGGCCAAGGAGCCGAAGTAGTGTAAGGAATAGAATCTACGGTCTCGTTGAAATTACTTTTCACGATAATGGTTTCGCCCGCATCATCCAAGTCTCCGCTGGTCCACTGTAGAGCAGGAATGCCGAATGTATTTTCAAAGGCCACCGAATCTTTGGCTATGATCACGTATTCCAGCGGCTGAACTAAAAAGCCTATTGGAAATGTAAACTCAATGCCTTGCACAAAGGAATGCCCAGATAAACTCCGTTCGCTGGTTGCGCTCGGATTTTGAATCTCAATGAACTCCAAATTGTCCTCGCCCAATTGAGGAGAATGGTACATGATCTCCGAAATGACGATGGCAGGACTCCCAGGTGGAAGCGGTTGGCTGAAAGCTGCCCCACTGATTCCAGGTAAGAACAGGATAACTAATGCTGGTAGAAAACGCATGACACGAAGGTACTTGGTAAACGAATATGCGCTTCAAGGTTGTGTTGGAGTACCAAGTACGTGGCAGATGGTGGATTATTTAGGGGTGGATAAACAGGAATTGTGCAAAACAGAAAGGGCGGCCCAGATGAGCCGCCCTTCATTATTTGATAGGTAAGTGCTTACTGCACAATCAAATTCTGATGCGAAATAGCATCTCCATCTTGTAGTGTGATCACGTAAAATCCACTTGCCAATTGAGAATCAACTCGTTTAGTTGTGGTTCCAGCGGCAATGGTTTCCATTTGAATCAACTGACCAACACTGTTGTGGATGCTCAGTGTTCCCATGTTCTTTAGTTCTGCGAATTGCATCGTAAACAGACCTTCAGTAGGATTTGGATAAACGAGCGTAGTAATGACGTTATCGTCTGCGATACCTGTTGCTGTACAAGTAGCAGCCATTCCAGGATCTGCATAGATGGTCAAACTATTCACAACAACCCCAGTGTTGTTCTCAGAAACGGTCCAGTTTGCAGCCAAGCTGTTGTCTGCCGTTGGGTCGCACAGAACCAATGAGTACCCTTGGCTGTTTGCCCCAGCAGGCCACATTCCAGAAGCGCCATAAGTAACTTCATCTACTACTGTGCTATTCGGGGCTTTTAAGGTGATTGATTCACCGTTATTGCTTAATTGGTTGGCAGAGCCTTCCCATTGGAGTGCTTCAACACCAAAAGCAGACTCAAATATCACAGAGTCTCCTGCAATTACAACATACTCGCCAGTGCCTAAGATGAAGCCTGATGGGAAAGTGAAACTAAAAGCATCTTCAATATAAAAACCAGACATGTTGATGGTGGCTGTTAGACTTGGATTGAGTATCTCAATGAATTCCAAGGAATCGGTTCCCGATTCTGGTGGATTGTACATGATCTCGGTAATTACGGGAGCAGCTCCGCCAAGTGCGGATTGTGCAACGGTTTGTGTGCCAAAGGCAACAACACCGGTTAAAACAGAAAAGTAAAGTAGAATTTGTTTCATGTAATTATTTTAGAATGGTAAAAGTAAGTAGATCAGGACTTTCCTGTATTAAAGTACGATGAATCTTTTGGTGACCTGACCACTGTTTGATCGGATGGAGAGAAAATAGATTCCAGCAGGTAATGTTTTCAGATCTAAGCGTTGAAAATGAGCGCCCGAAGCAAATTCTTGTGCTCGTATTTCCATGACCGATTTTCCCATCAGATCTACGATTGAGAAGGAAAGTTCGTTCGCTTCTTCCAGTCCAAATTCTACGTTCAATTGTTCTTTGGCCGGATTGGGATGGATGGAAACATCCATTGCATTGCGCTGAGAATCTTCAACGCCTGCGGTAACATCTACGTTGATATCATCCAAAAACAGCCGATTGTTACCAGCGGAGGTAAACACGAATCGGAATCGGAAACCATCTTCCAAATAACTGGAAGGGATGCCAATATCTTCCTGTTGCCACTGTTCGATTGTTGGCGCAAAGGGTTCGGATTGAGCTGGTGCGGTTTCAAGCGAATTTCCAACGATGCTCAATCTGGTGACCCATGTGGTCTCGCAGTTCCTACTTACCTGAAGCTGCAACTTGGTGTCATTTGTTGCGTCAGTTTGCCCAGCAAAAGCATATTTGAAGGCTAAGCGCATGGTAGAAGCTGAACTTAGGTCGATGGATGGGCCGTAGAGTTCATCAACCGTAATGGCATCATTGTCCCAGTTATCTACCCAAACGGAATGACTCGGACTATGAGAAGCAACTTCCGTCAATTCCCATCGGTTGTCCGCATCCAAGGAATTCTCTGACCAAGGCATTCCCTCCAGATCGGAGTTTCCTTCAAACCAATCCCAAAATGGATAGGACCAAGAAGAGTCTGCCGATACTTGGATGTAGTTCTGCTTGGTAACCTGTTCCGATTGTCCGTTTGAATAAACCGTGAGCGACACATCGAAAATGCCTGGCTGGTAATAGACCACTATGGGTTCTGCCAGCAGCGAAAAGGGAGAATCTCCTCCGGGGAATTCCCAATAAACGGAATCGATCTCTCCATGAAATGAGGTGTTTGTGAATGTAACTGCTCCGCCATTCGGATTGCAGATAAAGGTGTTGTCTGCTTCAAAATCGGCTTCGCAAAGGCCCGATCGGGGCATTACGCCAGTAGCCGCCAGGTTGCTTGGTGTCCAAAGGTTATTCCTATTGGCAATGGGCGAATTGAGTGCGGCAAGCATCCGCGTTTTCTGCCCTTCGGTAAACATGATATTGCAGTAAGAATAGTCCATGGCATTCTGAACGTTATCGCGCACGTTTCCGCACGATGCGGCATTGAGGTTGCAATTGCTCCAACCAATGGTGTTGGGTGTGTCGTCTACCAGATCGTCCTCATCGCAATTGCTTGCCTGACCAACAGGCAGGTAATAGAAATTGGGAACGTTATTTCCGCCCCAGATGTGATGAAGATTGAGGTAATGACCGCATTCATGCGCAAAGGCAACAGAGCGCGTGAGGGTGGATGTGCCGATGGTTCCTACATAACTATGGGCGATAACGATGCCGTCCCATTCGGGAATGGTGTCTGCATCGGCAGGCCAAACGCAATGGCCTGCCAAACCAGCGGCATTGGTTACCACATACACATTCAGGTACATGGATGGGTCCCAATGCACGAGTTCCTTTACGCGATGATCGCCACTGTTTGTGAGCTCTGATGCAATGCGGTTGATGCCGCTGTGGCAGTTTCCTTCGGGGTCTTTGGTGGCTAGCGCGAACTCTATTCCCGTGTCGGCATGAATGGGTTTGAAATCGGGGTGAATATCTGCCGTGTCTTCGCGCGTTTTTCGGAAGGTCTCGTTCAGTATGCGCATTCCATCAAGTATCTGCTCGCGCGAGATGTTCTCGGTTCCGTATTTATGGATCACATGGAACACCACCGGAATGGTGTAAAGCTGTCCGCCCCTTGCCGTACCCTGAGCTTGTCGAAGGGCAAATTCTCTTGTGAATGCTTCCAATTGAGCATCGCGTTCGATTACCGCCTGCGCAATCTTCGGATTGGCGTGAAGCGTTTGGATGCGCATTTCGTCCGCTCCGCAATGGAGATGGTCTTGAGCTTGCGCAGAAATGGAGAAGAGTAGAAGTAGGGGTAGCAGCTGTTTCATGCTTCAAAGATATGATGCCAAAAAACAAAAAAGACCCGTTCAGATTACGAACGGGTCTTTTACAAAATGTAGTTGATTTTCTACCCCTCTTCCAGCGCAGCTGCTCCACCAACGATCTCGAGGATCTCGTTGGTAATGGAAGCTTGACGGGCCTTATTGTAAGATAGTTTCAGTGCTTTCAAAATGTCTGAAGCGTTGTCTGTTGCCTTGTGCATGGCCGTCATTCGAGCTCCGTGCTCAGAAGCATGGCTATCAAGTGTTGCAGCAT
Organism: Flavobacteriales bacterium; assembly: GCA_021739695.1. Taxonomy (NCBI): domain Bacteria; kingdom Pseudomonadati; phylum Bacteroidota; class Flavobacteriia; order Flavobacteriales; species Flavobacteriales bacterium. Next base: position 65,525 of record JAIPBM010000014.1, read on the forward strand.
ACAATTGCGTTTTCAACGAACGAGGAATAAGGTCAGCAACAATCTCGGCCTTGGCAGGTTCAAAGATGTAATCTGTTGCAGACGTGTTTTCAGTTACTTCTGGTGGCGCAACAGGCAAGAACTGCTCGGCAACACACAATTGCGTAGCGGCATTCTTAAACTGATTGTAAACCACATCCACACGGTCGTACTTTCCTTCAACAAACGCTTCCATGATGCTTTCAGCAATGGGAGCGATGACATCGAAGCTCAAGCTGTCGTAAACACTATCGTGACGTTCAATGACATTGAAGTTTCTACGCTTCAAGAATTCGCCTGATTTCTTTCCGATGGAAACAACAGTAATCTCTTTTCCAGCATATACGCCATTGGCCAAACTCATCACCTTCTTGTTGACGTTTGAGTTGAAACCACCGCACAATCCACGATTGGAAGAAACCGCTACGATAAGCACTTTCTCAATCGGACGCTCGGCAGAATACGCTCCGCCTTCTGATGAATCTAAGCTTGCACTTAGGTTGGCAAGGATCTCTGACAGCTTGCTGGCATACGGACGCATACGGGTTATCGCATCTTGCGCTCTACGCAACTTTGCAGCCGATACCATCTTCATGGCAGAAGTGATCTGCATGGTAGATGAGATCGATTTGATCCTTTCGCGTACTTCTTTTAATCCAGCCATGGTTGGTTATTGGGTTATTGGGTTACTAGGTTATTGGTGTTGTCCTAAATAACTTTTAACCGATTAACGAATAACAAATTAATATTTCCCCGCTAGGTCAGCGGCAACTTTTTCCAAAGTATCCGTGATCTCGTCAGTCAGTTTACCTGCTTTCAATCCGTCAAGAACATCGCGGTGCTTGGCATCCAAGTAATCCAAGAACTCAGTCTCGAAAGCTCTTACTTTCTCTACAGGAACTTTTCTCAAAAGACCTTTAGATCCAAGGTAAATGATGGCAACTTGCTTCTCTACAGAAACCGGAGCGTACTGTCCTTGCTTCAAGATCTCCACGTTACGCTTTCCTTTCTCAAGTACGTTCATGGTAGCAGCATCAAGGTCAGAACCGAACTTGGCAAATGCCTCCAATTCACGGTACTGTGCTTGGTCAAGCTTCAATGTACCAGCAACTTTCTTCATCGACTTGATCTGAGCGGATCCACCAACACGCGATACCGAGATACCTACGTTGATCGCTGGACGAACACCCGAGTTGAACAAGTTAGACTCCAAGAAGATCTGACCATCTGTAATCGAAATTACGTTGGTTGGGATGTATGCAGAAACGTCACCCGCTTGTGTTTCAATAATTGGAAGTGCTGTCAACGAACCACCACCTTTTACTTTTCCTACCAATGAAGGAGGAAGGTCGTTCATGTTCTTAGCAACCTCATCATCGTTGATCACCTTGGCAGCGCGCTCTAGCAGACGGCTGTGTAGGTAGAAAACGTCTCCTGGGTAAGCCTCACGACCTGGAGGTCTTCTCAAAAGAAGAGATACCTCACGGTAAGCTACCGCTTGTTTCGATAGATCATCATAAATGATCAATGCTGGACGACCGGTATCTCGGAAATATTCTCCGATGGCAGCACCCGAGAATGGAGCGTAAAACTGAAGCGGAGCTGGGTCAGAAGCTGTTGCAGCAACAACAACCGTGTAGGCCATGGCGCCTGCATCTTCCAATGTTTTCACAATTCCAGCAACGGTCGAACCTTTTTGTCCGATGGCCACATAGATGCAGTAAACTGGTTTGCCAGCATCGTAAAATTCTTTTTGGTTGATGATGGTATCGATCGTCACGGCAGTCTTACCTGTCTGACGGTCACCAATGATCAACTCACGTTGTCCACGACCGATCGGAATCATCGCATCAATTGCTTTGATACCTGTTTGAAGTGGCTCAGTTACTGGCTGACGGAAGATAACCCCTGGCGCTTTACGCTCCAATGGCATTTCAAAAAGCTCTCCTGAGATAGGTCCTTTACCGTCAATTGGCTCTCCAAGCGTGTTCACAACACGACCTAGAAGTCCTTCTCCTACCTGAATAGAAGCAATTTTTCCCGTTCGCTTGGCGGTTGAACCTTCAGCAATACCGCTCGAAGAACCAAGCAATACCGCACCAACGTTGTCTTCCTCCAAGTTCAGGATGATACCTCGTGTACCTCCGTCAAATTCGATAAGCTCACCGGCCTGTACGTTCGAAAGACCGTAAATACGAGCAATACCATCACCCACTTGGAGTACGGTACCTACTTCTTCCAGTTGGGCTTCAGTTTTGTAGCCTGAGAGTTGTTCTCTTAAAATACCTGAGATCTCTGCTGGTTTGATGTCTGCCATTTTATTAGTGTTAGTTCGAGATTGCTCTCGCTTAATTAGAGTTCTTTAGCAAATGTTTTATTCATGAATTCTTGGCGTAGGTCACCGATCTTACTCAAGATCGAAGTGTCCAATTGTTTGTCGCCAATGCGGAGTATGAATCCTCCAATAAGTTCCGGATTGATTTCTGTTTCAAGTTCAACCGTTCCGCCAACTTCTTTCTGAACAAGGTCAGTGATTTTCTTCTTCGCATCGTCAGCAAGAACCGAAGCTGAAGTAACAACCGCAGTTGTAATTCCTTTCATCGCCTTGTATTGCGCCACAAACGCATCAGCAATTTCTGGAAGAGCGCCTTCTCTTCGGTTTTTAGTGATAAGAGTGATGAAAAGCATGGTCACCTTACTCACATTCTTCTCATAGATGCTGGTCAGAATGCTCACCTTTTTCTCGGTGTTCACCACAGGACTTTTGAGTAGAACAACCAGGTCGCGATTTTCAGAACAGGTCTTTTTGATCAACAGCATGTCGTTGAAAGCCTCTTCCAAATTTCCCTTCTCGGCCACAAGGCCAAGGAGCGATTTCGCGTATCGTGTTGCAACCTTTGTCTGAGCCATTTTAGTTCAGCTTGATGTCTTCAAGTAGATTATTAACCAGTTGTTTTTGCTTTGCAGCATCACCCAACTCAGCTTTTAGAATCTTCTCTGCAATCTCAATAGAAAGTGCAGCAACATGATTCTTGATCTCAGCCATTGCAGCTGTTTTCTCTGTTTGAATACTCTCACGAGCGTCAGCCACTATCTTCTCGGCTTTCGCTTTTGCATCTCCTTCAGCGTCAGCAATCAGTTTTTCACGGATCTCCTTCGCATCCTTCAGCATGTTGTCACGCTCTTCGCGTGCTTCTTTCAGGATCTGCTCATTATCAGACTGAAGTTTTTGCATTTCTGCCTTGGCATTTTCAGCCGACATCAATGCCTTTGCGATGTTCTCTTCTCGCTCTTTGATCGTTTCAAGAATGGCTGGCCATGCAAATTTGCCCAATCCCACCCAAACAATAAGGAAGGCAATGGTCATCCAAATGATGAGGCCTATTCCAGGAGTTACTAATCCCATTTCAGTGTGTTTTTCTAATTCAAATCAATTTGTGGAATCCCACGGTGCTGACCAACCGTCAGCACCGGGATTCCGAACCCTTTATTCGTCTTACTTCATCAACACGATAAGAAGACAAACAATGATTCCGAAGAACGCAGCACCTTCTACAAGTGCAGCAGCAACGATCATTGATGCACGGATGTCTCCGATAGCCTCTGGCTGACGTGCCATTGACTCAAGAGCCGATCCACCGATACGACCGATACCCATTCCAGCACCGATTGCAGCAACACCTGCTCCGATACCTGCACCCATGTAAGCATAGGCAGCGTCCAAAAGAATTGCGATAATTTCCATTGTTTATTATTGTTTTGGGTTAATTGATTACTGATTTGATTAATGATGTTCCTCCACTGCACTACCGAAGTAAAGAGCGGAAAGAAGTGTGAATACGTATGCCTGAAGGAACGCTACGAGCAATTCCATTACGTTCATGAAAACTCCGAAAAGCAACGAAACGATTGATGCTCCATAACCTGCACCAGCGCCATATATATCGGCAAAGATGAAGATGAGACTCATGAACGAAAGAATAATGATGTGACCAGCAGTGATGTTGGCAAACAATCGAAGGCAAAGTACCAATGGCTTGGTGAACACGCCTAAAAGCTCGATTGGAATCATCAACGGCAACAACCATCCTGGAACGCCAGGTGTTGCAAAAATGTGACCCCAATAAGTTTTGTTTCCATTGATGGTGGTAACTACAAAGGTGAACAACGCCAATACCATCGTTACGGCAATGTTTCCTGTAACGTTAAATCCTCCTATGAATGGAATAAGCCCTAAGATGTTGGCAATCCAGATAAAGAAGAAGATGGTAAGCAAGAAAGGCATGAAACGCTCATACTTGTGACCGATAGATGGTTTTGCAATCTCGTCTCTCACAAAAAGAATGATGGTTTCCATCAGCGCCTGAAATCCTTTCGGTGCTTCAGTAGAACCTTCTCGTTTGTAAGCCCCAGCAACTTTGCTGAAGATGATCAACATCAACATCACGGTGATCAGAATTCCAGCCACTGTCTTGGTGATGGAAAGATCAACGAAGGCACCATTTTCGCCTCTGAATACTCCGCCCCAACTTTGCTCTGAGTATCCCATGCTCATAGCTTCTTCCAAGTGAATTTTTTCAGAAGAAGCAAATGGGTTGTTCAGGCCAAGACGATAAATGTGTCCATCGCTCAATACATAACGGTTTTTGGCCGCATGTCCGTGATGAAAACCAGAAGAAAGGAACACACTCAATCCATCTTCAGCACTATAAAGAATAACAGGCAACGGAATGCTAATGGCATGTCCACCAATATCCATCAAGTGAATATCGTAAGCGTCCATCACGTGGTGCATGATCATATCACCAGCGTTGAAAGCCTCAGGTTCCTCTCCAGAATGGTCGGCAGCATGGTCGTGCCCATGGTCCAAAACCGCTTCAGTTACTTCATGCTGGTGAGTTGAATCCTCAGCATGAACATCAGAATCTTCCGAAGCCAACAAGCTTCCTGACGTCAAAAAAGCAAGGGAAATAAGAAGAAAAAATGGCTTGAAAGCCTTATGTGGTCTATGTTTCAGCATCATCGAAACGGGGATTTTATACCGCCTGATTTTTCGGGCGCAAATATAGACAAAAGAAAAGCTAAAGGCCAACGTTTTTTTAAGGTCTTTCTACTAACAGCAAAGTGGTCGGTTATTCACCGATAATCACCGCTACTTTTTAAGGGCTTTGAGAGCCGAAATGACCTCTAGAATAGAGTAGGTCACATAAAGGATCAGAAATGTGACGATAACGGGAATTGACGCTGAACGAAAAACGAAAACATAAATACCCAAGGCTACGATGTAAACCATCATTTTCAGTCCCGTGATTGCCATGAAATATGTTGGAAACAGAGTCGGCTTTTCTAGCGATGCTTTGATGGTAAAATGATGAATAGCCACGCTTGTCCCGAACATGAAAAGGCCACAAAGAGAAATGTGAAGTGTATTCAGATCAATGCTTGCAGTTTCGTTGATCATCGCCAGAATGGCCATGGCAATCAGATAGACTATGAGGGCTTTTACTGAGTATTTCATCCTTTTAGCAGGTCTTTTATTGCAAAATACATCGATAAGAAAACGGCCACAATTGTCAATCCGCCCGTAAACCAAGGCGTTTCTGTCTCCAAATATTTATCGAGTTGCATGCCTCCCAAAGCTCCAGCCACAATGATAAGGGCCATTTGCGTGGCCATCGAAGAATATTTGATGAACGAGTTAGGCTGTTTTTTCTTGTCGTTGATCTTGTCGCTGTCCTGCATTGTTGGATGATGAAATATCTTTGATTACGCCACCCATACTGCACGAACCGCTGAAAGTTGCTCCTGGTTCGATTGCCAATTTCTTGGTCACAATATCGCCCTGAACTTTTGCTGTCGATTTCAACGAAAGAAGATCGGACACAACAATATTGGCCTTGATGCTTCCTTCGATTTCGGCATTCTCGCATCTGATATCTCCGTGAACAGTTCCGTTTGCTCCGATTACCACACGTCCTTGACACTCAAGGTCGCCTTTCAATGTGCCGTCAATCCGTAGATTTCCTTTGGCTTTGATGCTTCCTTCAATAATAGTATCACTATTTATATGGTTCGGCATTCCAGCACCTGAATTACCTTTCGAGCTTTCGCTATTTGATTTGCTATTGAACATTTTTCCTTTCCCTTTGTAACTTGCTCCGCTGCGCGAAGAATGCCAAATATAGCAATCCTTCATAAAGCGTTGTTTTTACGCATGTTGCATTAACAATCGTTATCATTTACAATGGCAGATAGTCCGATAAGAGAACATTTCAGAGCACAGATAGGAAAAGAAGTGGCTTCAACCCCACCAGGTTTCAGCGAATGGTTGCAGCCGAAAATGATTGCGGTGGAGGAGGATTCACTCACAATTGAAGTAATTGTGAGACCCGAAATGTGCAATCCGGTTGGAACATTACATGGAGGAATTCACTCAGCCATTTTGGATGAAGTAATGGGTATGACTGTGGCTGCCATGGGCAATGACACGCATTTTGTATCGCTGAACATGACAACCGATTATCTGCGAGCCGCAAGGGCAGGCGAAGCTGTGCGTGCCACGAGCCAAGTGATCAGAAAAGGTAGAACCGCCATTCATCTTATTGGTCAACTCACCAATGCCGAAGGCAAAGAACTTTCACGCGCTACTCAGAATATGGTTTCTGTCGGGGCTCCAATGAAGATGTGATGAGAAAACTCTCGGCCGTCATCATCACGCACAATGAAGCCCGCAATATCAAGCGGTGTATTGCCTCGTTACAAGATGTGGCAGACGAAATTGTGGTAGTCGACAGCTTCTCGACAGATGCAACTCCAAGCATTTGCAAAGGTATGAACGTACATTTCCATCAGCGCGAGTGGAAAGGCTACAGCAAGCAGAAGAATTATGGAAACGGCTTGGCCTCCAACGATTGGATTCTCTCTATTGATGCTGATGAGGCACTTTCGGAAGAACTGAAATCGGCCATTGTTTCCGAAAAGGAACACGGAAAGGACTTTAATTATTCCTTCAATCGATTGACAAATTACTGCGGAAAGTGGATCCATCATTCCGGTTGGTATCCAGATACGAAGGTTCGGATGTTTAACCGAACCAAGAATGATTGGCAAGGCGAAGTGCACGAGAAATTGACCGTGGAACCTGCTTCTGTGAAGAAATTGAAGGGCGATCTACTGCATTTCAGCTATCATTCAGTAAGTGATCACGTTAAGCGAACAGATACCTATTCTACACTTGGTGCAAGCGAACTTTTTGAGAACGGAAAAAAGGCAAGCTTGATAAAACTGCTATTCAATCCGTGGCTCAAGTTCAATAAGATGTATTTCATCAAACTTGGTTTTCTGGATGGAATGGCCGGATTTACTATTGCGTTGATTACGGCTTACGGCACGTTCCTGAAGTACATTAAGTTGTATTATTTGACCAAGAATCGCGCTTAATGCAGTTTTCCATTCTCATACCCACATGGAATAATCTCGATTTCCTAAAATGCTGTGTGAATAGCATTCGGAAAAATTCTGTGGAACAGCATGAAATTCTGGTTTATGTGAATGAGGGAATTGATGGCTCTGCCGATTGGTGCCAATCTGAAAACATCAAATTCATTCATTCCGACAAGAATTTAGGTGTTTGCACAGCTTTGAATGCGCTGTTCGAAATTGCGACCAAAGACATCATCTGCTATGTGAATGATGATATGTACCTCTGCCCGAATTGGGATGAATCCTTGATCCGTGAGATAGAATTGATCGGCCACGATAAGTTCTATCTCAGTTCAACCATGATTGAACCGGAGGATACGGGAAACAAATGTGTTCTGGCTCCTTATCCTTTTGGGAAAACACCTTCAGAATTCAAAGAAACCGATTTGCTTGCTGTATTACCGAATATGGAAAAAGCAGATTGGAGCGGTTCAACTTGGCCTCCAAACCTCATGCACCGAAGCATGTGGAAAGCTATCGGGGGTTATGGCGAAGAGTTCAGTCCTGGTCTATATTCGGACCCAGATGTGAGTATGAAGCTTTGGCAACATGGCGTGCGAATCTTCAAAGGTTTAGGTGAAAGTCGCGCCTATCACTTCATGTCCAAATCAACGGGACGTGTGAAGATGAACGATGGCAAAAAGACATTCCTCAAAAAGTGGGGCGTAAGCTCATCTTGGTTCGTAAAAGAAGTGCTGAAACAAGGAGAAACTTACGTAGGCCCACTTCCAGAAAAGAAGATCACTCCGAATTTGAAGGACAGATTGAAAGGATTGATCTCCTGATCAAAATTCAATTCAAAGAGGCCAACTCCGCTTCCATCTCCTGTTTTGTGGTAGCAACCAACTTCAGATCTTGCTTCAACTTGTTCGAAATGATGACGCTTCGGTTTGCCATGTAAGCTGTTCCATCCATGATGGAATAACCGACCAAGCGAACAGATTCTCCAACGGGCACACCGCTGAAGGTGACGGTTCCCGCTCTTTGGTCATAGCTGCCGCCCATTACAGAATTGATGTTATCGAAAACCATTCTTACCGAAGGGCGAAAGGTCGTATCGACATAAACGATCACATTGGTTTTCTCTTCTATGTCGTAGAACGCATCGCAGTTTATCCATCCCAATTGGTCGCTTTTAAGTAGATAGGCGTCCATCGCATTCTCGTTTGCCGCAACCTGTGTGGCAATCGCTTCCTCGCGTTCGCGTTCCGCTTTTCGGTTTTCCCATGCTTGCATTCGTGCATAATATTCTTCACCAGTAACCTCTTTGCCGTTGATGTAAAACGTTTCCTTCATTTCCATTACAGTAATGTTCTTGCCTTGCTGTACCCAATCGAAATTTCCAGCGCGGTCAATTCTTCCATTGAAAACTTCCATTGCCTCTGAAGGTTCGCCATCTCCGTGAGGAAATTCAAGTTCTAATGACTTGCCACTTGCCACCTGTGCTGGCTTTCCATTTGTGTTGGCATCTATATGAATTGTTCCGCCAGATTGCAGCATTCTGCCGCTCGAAGCAGTATGTAAATTGGCTTGAATCAACTGTCCGCCACCATAAACTTCTTTCAGTTCCACCGTCATTTCTGAAGGAACAGAGCCGTTTTTCAGTTCGAGCGTGAAAGCGGCAATGTTTACAACCGTTCCTTGATTGCCGACTAGGCGATTGTCTTCTCGCGGATTGATGGTGAAGGTTTGAACGGGCAGTGGCAGAAAGTCATCGATCCTTGTAAAGATCGGTGCCTGTTTTCCTTGCGATTTGGTAAGAATCACTTCGAGTTCGAAGGGTCTTCTTGATGCAAGTTCTGCTTCCAAATGGAGGTAAGGGTTACTTATGTCCTGAATGACGAACACATCGTCTTCATTGGAAATTTGCTTCAGAAGCTTAATGATATTGTGAGCTCGTGCTGCAGTTATCCGATTTTTCTCCATTGTATCATGCACGTTAGAGATCGGGCCGGTGATACCGAATCGTATCTGCTGGCCGACTGGAAGTTTGGTGTAAACAGCTTCCACAACCCGCGCTGGACTGTTAGTCAGTTCGGAACTATTGGCTGCGAAAAAGACGTTATGCCTTGGAATGGTTTGACCATAAACGGATAGAAGAGCAATGCTCAAAATGGTGGTTAAAAGCGTTTTCATGATTCGTAGGATTAGACATTCGAACCATGAACGCGAAGGATCTGAAGGAAATTATTTGGAAATAGAAGAAATGCAACTAAATGTTAATCAGTGCAATAAGGGAAACGGAGATAACGTTTTAAGATGTTTTACTTTTCGCTCCAGCGATAAGAATCCAGTTCAAATCCAGCAAGATCGAGCACGCGGTCAACTACTGTTGCAGCCAAAGCTTCAAAGTCTTTCGGGTTGCTGTAAAACGAAGGACTGGCCGGTGCGATGATTCCGCCAGCTTCAGTAATGGTCTTCATATTATTGATATGAATGAGGCTCATTGGCGTATCTCTTGGAACGAGAATGAGCTTCCGTCTTTCCTTTAAAATGACGTCTGCAGCCCGCGTCATCAGGTCGTTTGAAATGCCTGATGCAATCCTTGCCATGGTTCCCATGCTGCACGGACAGATGATCATGGTTTCGTACTTGGCAGAACCCGATGCGAACGGTGCCATGAAATCGTTGGAGTTGTAAACCGTGAAAGGGAGTTTTTCAAAATCTGAATTACCAAGCTCCAACTTCCAAACATCGCGTGCATTTGTGCTGAAAACCACGCCTATATCGGCTACTTGATCTTTCAAGTGGCTCAAACGATCAAAAAGAACTTTGGCGTAAATAGAACCGCTCGCTCCCGTAACTCCAACAACAACTTTCTTCTGGCTCATTCCAGTTTCACTTCAATTTGATTCTTCTTCTTGGTCGCCTCAATCTTATCTCGGTCCAAGGTGGTCTTAAACCAATACCTAACCGAAAAAGCGAAGACATGGTTCATCCACCAACCATTTTTACGCATGGTAAGAATGGAATTGCTGTAGCGCACGTTCACTTCAATTTTTCCTTTCCAGAAATAATAGCTCAGGCCTGCAGCACCGCTGAATTCCGCTTTGCGATAAGCTGGTGAGTTCCTGACTTCAACGAAAGAAGGATCCGAACCTTTCTCAATTGAACTGAGCAAAATACCAACCTGTGGCCCAAATTCAATGCTCATATTCTTGATTCCATACCAACGATATAGAATAGGAATCTCAAGCATATTGTGGTTGTAAAGGATAAAGGTGTTGTTGTTCTTAACCGTTCCGGCCTGACGGCTTCCTTTTTGAATGAAAGAGATTTCGAATTGAATGGTTGAACGTGGCGTGAAGCGATAATCCGTGAAGGCACCAGCCCAGCCACCAGCTTTGTTGAATCCTACGATGCCGTCTCCGCTTACCTGTGTGGTACTTATCCCACCGTAAAGTCCACCGCCAAATCCTTGTCCGAAACTGGAAAACGGTAATGCAAACAATATGATAAGTAAGATCCGCATAAGCGGCTCAAAGTTACTCTTCCAAGATGGCTTTGAAGTCGGCCTGTACAACTTCTTTTGTGTCTGTTCGATGAACGAATGCAACCACCTTACAGTTCTTGGCAACCCATTCAGGATTCAGCTCTAAAGAATAATTTACGGTGAAGACACTTCCGGCAGCCAGATTTCCAGTACCGATTTGATCTCCCCACGGTCCGTTAAAATTGGTTCGCAGCACATGCATGTGAACATAATCGGGCAGACTTTCATCCTCTAAAGCAGGATCATAATCTTTTTGCCAATCTATCACGCTGTCCTCAGTTAGGCAAACAATAATGTTGTAAGGCCCGCTATTAAGGTCATTGAAGATGGAAACTTCGATGCTGGTATTCAACGTTCGTGAAGTTGGGTCATACGTGTTGTCTAAGGTCAAAGAAGCGTCTGGATCAAGTTCCAATAGATTGGCTACTTCGGCTGTCCAAGCAGTGTAGGTGTAAGGGTAACTCCCATCGTGAGGCCTTCGGTTGATCAAGCCATTCGGTAAACCTTGTGCATCAGAACCGAAGGTGGTGTTCCAAGCATTGCCGGCAGGCGTTCTAAAATCAGTGGCGTAGCTTCCATCAGGATTGTTCTGCACCGCGGCAAAAAAACCAACATGCACGGCCATTGGAATAACTCGCGAACCATAGGTCAGTTGTAGGTCATGAAGAACTTCTGCTGCTCGCGGACAGTTTCCACACGTATGGCCAGTATAATCTTCCACAAGCACGTTTCGCTGACCAGCATAGATGCAGGCGCAGTTGTTTGCTGTGGCAGATGGGTTATAGTTGAGGGCGCTTTGATCGGTGCACCCGAGCGTTACAGTTGTGTCATATTCACATTTCCCTTGACATGGACCATCAGCATGCGTAGCATCCGGGTTGTAATTGGTTGCGTTTGGGTCAATACATCCGTAATGTGGTGGACTTATCGCGTCACATCCGTGAAACAAAACGGTGACGATTGAGACCAAAGCAAGAAGGAGGATTTGTCTTGAACTCATTTCTTAAAAACTTGTAGTTATCGAAAGCGAAACACCATTTGCAGCAGGGACATTTCTACAAATACCACCAACGCAGAAAATACCCGCACGTTGTCTTCCGTAGCCTAAGGTTACACGTGTTGCATTGTGAATGTATCCTACAGTAATTGATGGATAATGCAAGCGTTTCTCAACGTGCTCGTTGCCGTAATTCCATTGATCTGTAACTGCTACAAATAAATGTGGTGACCATTGGTACTCCAGCAATGCCATCGCCCAATCTCCTTGGTCGGCTCTATCCTTTGTCCACAGCCCTTGCATTTCCAATCGCAATGAATGGTCGCTTGCCACTTTATAGGTGAGATCAATAATAGCGATGTTGGCAAGAATGGTTCCGTAGCCAACCAAGCCTTGCACCACGTCTTTGTTGTATGCCAGATTCAAATATTTGGCAACAGCCTTAAAGCTCTTGCTGAACTTCCTACTGATCTCGAAGTTGACGTCTCTGAAATACAGATCGCCTAGTTGGAAGAAGTTGTTCGTGTATCCGCTTCCAGCTTCGTTAACTGTATTCACAAGGCCATGAACTTCAGAATAGTTTAACGTAAGGTCAGTCCCGAATTTGCCACCGATTTTCGATTTCCTCGGAACTTTGTAACTCACTTCTCCTTGAAAAGACCATTCACCGTTAGGTTGTGTGGCGTAAGGGTAAAGGCTTGCTGCCAACTGGTAAGTGTGTTGTTTCGTAAGGGCAGGGAGGTAATTGATGTTCAAATTAGTTCCCGTTGCGTTTCTGTCGGAACGGAACCCCATATTGTCAATTCGTTTTGCTCCAAGCACAATGCCTAAGCCTTTTTGCGAGTAGGCCAGAGTTGCTAATAATCCATTTCCCGGATTGTAATTTTTTCTCAAGAGACCATCATAGAGAAAAGCATTGGTTGCTTCAGGGTCATTGATCTTACTCACGTATTCTACAGATAAATTAAATCTACCATACATTATATTGGCTCGAGCTCCCCACGCACCTACGTTTTCAGGTAGCTCAAAGTCAGGGTCTTCGTCCTTCTGGTATTTACTCACAAAACTGCCTCCGATGGTGGCTTTCAGTTTGCTTTCAGAAATAGCATGGAACGTTTCGTTCAGGTTTATCTCTCCGTCAAATCCACGCACAATTCCATCTCCATAAGTAAAGAACGATCGCTGACGGCCAATAAAAGCGGTCATATATAGACCACCCAGAACGTGCGCCTTCACTCGTGCTCCATCCAGCACGTTATCATAACCCAAGCCTCGTTCTTCGTATGCTCTTAGAATCATCCCTGATCCGAATTGCTCGTAGAAGTTACCCACTGTGATCGTTAAAAAGTCGGCATCGAAGGTGGCGTAGCGATAAGTGATTCCCTGTCCTTGGTAGCGTCTATCAAAACCCTGAAGGGCATTCAGATAGTTTTCATAACGCATACCAACCTGAAATTTCCCTTTTGTGTAAATAAGGTTGGTAAACCCGTTGGAAAGAAGTTTTTCGGGAACGGGTGGAGCGCCAATGATGGTATCGGGATTGTAATACTGGGCATCGAACTGCACATTTCCGTGAATTTCGCCCCATTTGCCAGAGTCTTGGCTAAACCCTTGATATGACCAAATAAAAAGAAGAACAATCGCCCAAAGGCGTAACATCAGTACTCGATTCAAAGCGAAAGCGGTGTTCGGTTATTTTCCAGAATTCTCTTTTACGATCTCGTAAAGATGTTCTTCATCTCCAGGAGCGTAAGCATTGTGCGACCAAACTACTTGTTTGTCGCCATTTAGAACAAATGTGTGAGGAACCGTATTTACATTCATCACCCGTTTGAAGTCTCCATTCGGATCCATGTAAACCTCGTAATCCCAATCTTTACCATTTACGAATGGAGCCACTTTGGCCGTGTTCCGCGCATCATCAATAGAAATAGCAATCAATTTAACACCTGTTTCTTCTTGCCAATCTGCATAGTAGTCGGAAATTGTATTCAACTCTAGTACGCATGGTTTGCACCAAGTAGCCCAAAAACTGATGATGATCGGTTTTCCATCATTCTCAAATGTTTTGGAGTCGATACTTTTTCCATCCAGTGACTTAACAATTGCTGAAGGCAGATCCCATTTCTCTTTGGCCACTTGTGCCTTAATAGAGGCAGTTCCAAAAAGTAAAGCGCAAAAAAGTACAATTGTGTTTTTCATAGTGTATGCGGTCAAGTTAAATTGAAATAGCCACGGTCAACAATCATTCCATGTTGAACCGTGGCTATCAAATGTAATAACTGCGAATCAGAACTACTTAGCTACAGTGATTCTAGTAGAGTGAATGAAACCGTTTGTAAGCACGTTCACGTTGTAAAGTCCTGTAGAAAGACCATCAATGTTGATAGAACGTCTGTTCATTCCAGCCTCAAGTCCGCCCAATGATTGTTGAAGAACAACAGCACCTTTCATGTCAGAAACGGTAACATATCCTTCTGTGTGGTTTTCTGTTTCGATAACCACGTTCAATGCGCCAGATGAAATTGGGTTTGGATATACGCCAATAGTTGTGTTGTCATCATACTCGCGGATGCCTGTAACGAACATTGATGGACCGCTAGAAACAGTAGAGTTCAACACAGTTTTGTTAGAAGCTTGAAGGAAAGCTACAACTCGGAAATCTGCTCCTGCATGGAAATCGAATGATCCTTGAGTTGGAAGGTTCGGATTCACAGTGGCGGTGTAAGATTGTTGAGCAGTGTATTGCGTTCCTGCTGTAAGTGAAACACTTGATCCACTTGCGTTTGGCAACATTTTTCTGAAGATGTTATGGAATTCAGTCTCACCGTTGCTAAAGCTTGAGTGGCTTGTAGCTGCGTACTCAACCTCAACCAATGCAATGTAAAGTTTTGCGTTAGCAGTTACGTATGGATCCACTGTTACTTCAACGGTCACTGTGCTTCCGTCAATAGTGTGTGTGGCAGCGATATCGAACACTGCAATATCATCTTGGTGATCGGCAATATCGCTTGAGTTAAATGCAGAGAAATTATATTCTTCTCCATCAACGAAAGGAGTAGGAGCACCAGTTACACCGTAATATGCTCTTCTATTTTCAACCTCAGAATTCCAACCATGGTCTCCTTCTCCCGGCCAATCCACAGGATATTTAACCACTGATACTTGAGCACCCGAAAGGTTGTTCGCGTTCAAAGCTGAAAGACCGTTGTTCAAACCACTACCATCAAATCCACTCTCGTTCAACCACTGACATGGAGGGCAGGTTGAACTTGTGAAGTCTTCCACTAAGCTTAGGCGGTTGGCCAATTGTAACGCAACAGTAACACTTGAGCTGCCATCGTTGTTTGTCCCATCTGCATCTCCGGTTGCGTCAATTGTAACATCAATATTGTACGTGTTACCAGCAGTTCCTGCAAGAGGAGTGGCATGTGTGAAATTATAGCTGTCTCCAAAAGAAAGACCAAGGCCAGTAAGGTTATCTGTGTAGTTGTTTGTGCCATCAGACCAAACAACAGAAACGTTGTTCAACGTGGCGGTTCCATAGCTAGTAATGGTTCCAGTAATATTGATGTTGCCTGGAGCTGCATATTGTGGAATTGAAAGAGAGGTGAGTTCAACCTCAACTGCTGCAGGCTCAAAAATGGCCACGTTATCTAAGCCCATTCCAAATGTCCAACCAGAACCGTCATTATAAAGCCAAGAGAATTTAACATCGCTGTTTCCTGCTGCTGCAGATACATCGACCAGTAAACCATCTTGCCAGTTTTCTGCTCCGTCAAGTTGTTGCAAAGATGTCCATGTACTTCCACCATTGGTCGAGTATGCAAATGTTCCAACTTCTTGAGCTCCTTGGTAAGCACCGTTGTAAAAGAACAGGTCGAATTTGGCATACAAAGAAGAGTAACCAGTGAGGTCTAAGGAAGGAGTGATCAATCTGTCAGCACTTTTGTCGCAATTACAACCATCGTCATTGGTTCCAACAATGTTGGTGTGGGCAGGAATAGTAAAACTGCTGCTTGAAAGAGCTGTTCCAGTCCCAGCCAACCAACCACCATCGGTAGCCAAAGTCGTTTGAGACCAAGTTCCTGGTAGACCAGACTGAAAATCTTCTTGAAGAAGAAATGTTTGGGCGAATGCCCCAGCTGAGCAGATGAAGCCCATCGATAAAGAGAGTAAGCGTTTTTTCATTAAATTGATGTTAGCTGTGAAATTGTTTAGGTCAAATCTAAGGATCAAACTTAAATCTGGTCTAATCTATTATTTGTATTTCGGCAGACCTATACTGAAAATTGATTCTTTACATTTGTTACAAATCAAAATGCGAAGGATGAAAAGAAAAGTTCTACTCTTAAATACGTTCATGGTCATTGGTCTTTCAGGATTTGCTCAGAGCTTGTCTGTAGCCAGTTTGGATCGCAATGTTTGGTCGTCTGTAGAAGAGACCGTGTCGCAATCTGTAGGAGTTATTGAAAATGTTGGTTCTTCCACTATTGCTGTCAAGGTCAGACGAATTACGGTTGATACTGTTCCAGGAACCCAGAATTATTTCTGCTGGGAACAGTGCTACATTCCATCTACGAATGTATCGCCAACTGCCATGATAATGACACCTGGTCAACAGATCGATCAATTCTATGCTGATTATAAGCCGAACGGAAACGCAGGAGTAAGTGTGCTTACCTATTGTTTTTATGATGTGGATAACGAAGCGGATTCAGTTTGCGCCACGGTTCGTTTCCATGCCAGCGCGGTTGGTATTCAAGATGTTTTCAGAGGAAACGAATCAGGAATCTCTGAGTCTTATCCGAATCCAGCCAAGTCAGTAGCTAATATCAACTATGCCTTACGTGTCGGATGGAAACAAGCAGATTTGACTGTTTACAGTATGCTTGGCTCACAAGTAAAGAAAGTGAAACTCAAAGAAGACCAAGGAACTTACAAGTTAGATGTGTCTACATTACCTTCAGGAATGTATTTCTACACATTGGAAGTTGACGGAAAAGCCATCAGCACGAAAAAGATGTTGGTCACAAAATAATCTCTCCATTCAAAAGAGATCGGACAAGCCGGGGCAATGCTGCTCCGGCTTTTTCATTCAAAGCAACAATTGAATCTGGGTATCTCAATTCGTGCGCATTGGGGTCAATGATCCAAATGCGGCAACTTGGTTTTGCATAGCGATACAGGCCAGCTGCGGGATAGACGTTCAAAGATGTACCAACTATGATAATAGCGTCCGACTCCGAAACGATCTGAGCAGCAGGTAAAAGGTTCGGAACTTCTTCCCCAAACCAAACAATATTTGGCCGAAGCTGATATCCGCTTTCGCACTTATCGCCCAAATTCAGTTGCCATGTATCCAATTCATATGTACGAAACGGTGAACCTGTGCTTCTCGCCTTTTTCAATTCGCCATGAAGGTGAAGTACGTTCGTATTTCCTGCGCGTTCGTGCAGGTCATCCACATTTTGCGTGATCACTTGCACGTCATACAGTTTCTGAAGTTCTGTGATGGCGAAGTGAGCAGCATTTGGTTCGACTTCTGATAGTTGCTTCCTTCTCAGATTGTAAAAATCCAGCACCAGTTTTGGGTTGCGATGCCAAGCTTCGGGAGTAGCAACATCTTCGATGCGATGTTTTTCCCAAAGTCCGTCTGAATCTCTGAAGGTTGAAATTCCACTTTCGGCACTGATGCCGGCTCCAGAAAGAATGGTTATCCGTTTCATTCTCGGGCAAATTTACTGCAACCTGATCAATGCCTTGATTCGCTCAAAACTTGACTTAGCTTGACATGGCAGATAGATGGTTCTAAATCCGTTCATCGAAAACTGCGCCCAGTCCATCGTGCTCAACATGCTTCTAACCTAAAATTATTTACTTTTGCCAACCTTTTTTCAACCTAAAGCGAAGCATATAGATTCTACTCTACCTGAACTGAAGTAAGTTAAACATGATAACACACCTACACGGTGTCTTGGAAGAAAAGACACCTGCAAGTGCTGTCATTGACTGTGGTGGAATAGGATATTTGTTATCAATATCCCTTCATACCTATGCTCAATTGCCCGATAAAGGCACCTGTCGGCTATTTACCCATATGGCCATACGGGAAGACGCGCATGTGCTCTTCGGTTTTTATAACCGCGATGAACGTGAATTGTTCCGCCAGTTGATTTCTGTATCAGGAGTCGGAGGCAACACAGCCTTGGCAATCCTTTCTGGATTGGATCCATCAGGCGTAAAAGACACCATTGTGAGTGGAAACGTTTCTGTCTTAAAGTCAATCAAAGGTGTGGGGCCTAAAACGGCCGAACGCATCATTGTAGACCTGCGAGATAGGATGGGTAAAGTGGAAGTGGGCGAATTGGCTTTGGGACTACCGCAAAATAAAGGCCGTGAAGAAGCGTTAACCGCGCTCATCACTCTTGGATTTGCCAAAAATGCTGCAGACAAAGCAGTAGATAAAGTGCTGAAAACCCATGGAAAAGACCTAGCGGTGGAAGAGATTGTAAAACACGCCCTGAGCAGTTTCTAAGCCTGAGAATCTTGTAATGCAGCGTTTGTCTAAGAAACTCTTACTCATTTCTATTGTTGTCACAGGGCTTGGCCTTGTGGCGGTATCAGACGCGTCCACGCCCAATAAACGGAAGGCGATCATCGGATTGGAGCTGCTCACGTTTGCACTGGACACACCGCCTGCCGACCAACTTCCATATCCGCTGCAAGACTCATATGATCCAACTCCAACAGGGAACGAAAATGGATTATACCTCAGCGACCCAGACAACATTAAGACTGACATTGAATACAATCCGGAGACGGACGAGTACAACATCAATCAGAAGGTTGGAGACGAGATAAATTACCGTCCGCCCACATACATGTCTTTTGATGAATATCAGGATTATCACGCCAATCAGGCACTACGTGATTACTGGCGAGAAAAGGCGCAAAGCCAATCTGAAAGCCAGCGTAAGCCGCTTATCCCTAAACTGAACATCAAGAGTAAACTTTTCGAAAGTATTTTCTGCGGAAGTACCGTGGAGATCCGACCTCAAGGTTCGGCCGAACTTATTTTCGGGGTGAACGTCTCCAAGATCAAGAACCCAGCACTTCCGGCCAAACAGCAGACGAACACGACCTTCAACTTCGATCAGAACATTCAGCTCAACGTAACGGGTAAGATCGGAGATGCGATGACCTTGGGTGTGAATTATAACACAGATGCAACGTTCGATTTCGAAAATCAGATGAAGTTGAAGTGGGAAGCTTGTAACGAGGATCAGATCTTACGTAGCATCGAAGCAGGTAACGTTTCGCTTCCACTTACTGGATCACTGATTTCTGGAAGCCAGAATCTGTTCGGAGTAAAGGCAGTTACGCAGTTCGGTAGGTTGAAAGTGACAGGAATCTTCTCGCAGCAGAAGAGTGAGAGCAATTCAGTTGAAACACAAGGTGGTGCTCAGGTTACTAAGTTTGAGGTAAAAGCGGATAACTACGAAGGATACCGACACTACTTTCTTACACAGTTTTTCCGCGAGAATTACGATAAGTGGTTAGCCGACCTTCCTTTAGTAAAATCGCCAGTTAACATCAACCGTGTGGAGGTTTGGGTTACTTCGGTCAACTTCAATGACGATTCAAGGAACATTGTGGCTTTCATGGACCTTGGAGAGAAACCTTCCGACACCTACAATACTTCCTATGTTCTACCAGGAAGTGGAAATCAAGGCGTTCCGAACAATAATGCCAACTCGCTTTACAGCAATGTTTACAACTTGCCTGGTTCGCGAAACATCAGTCAGGTATCTTCCAATTTTGCATCGCTTGCCGGATCGAACAATTTTGTCAACTCGCAGGATTATGAAGGATTGGAATTTGCTACGAAGCTAACCCCTTCCGAGTATACCTTCCATCCACAGTTGGGATACATTTCGCTTAATCGAGAATTGCAACCGAACGAAGTGCTTGCTGTAGCCTTTCAGTATACTTACGCAGGACAAGTATATCAAGTGGGAGAATTCTCCACTGACGGTATTACAGGTCAGGATGCGCTTTTCGTGAAGTTGTTGAAGAGTACGGTCACCAATCCGAAAATTCCGATTTGGGATCTGATGATGAAGAACGTTTACAACATTGGAGCATATCAGGTATCTAAAGAAGATTTCACGCTCAATGTCATCTACGACAACATTGCCGCAGGAACACGAACCAACTACTTGACGGAAGGTGCCATCAATGGACAGATTCTGCTCCGAACGCTGAATCTCGATCAGTTGAATTATAATAATGACCCTTATCCAGATGGATTTTTCGATTTTGTTGAGGGAGTTACCATCAACAGTCAGAATGGGCGCATCTACTTTCCAGTAGCTGAGCCATTCGGCTCGTATTTAACGAGCAAGTTCTTACCGTCAGAGGCAGACATTGCTAAAAAGTACGCGTATCCACAATTGTACGATTCTACTCATCAGGCGGCACTTAACTTCCCAGAGCTGAACAGGTTCATTCTTGCAGGTACGTACAAAGGCGCAGGAGGAGCAGAGATATCTTTGGGTGGCATGAACATTCCGCAGGGAAGTGTGAAGGTGACTGCTGGTAGTCAGACGCTGGTTGAAAATCAGGATTACACGGTAGATTATACCTTGGGTCGGGTCAAGATCATCAACCAAAGCGTGTTGGAGTCCAATCAGAAGATCACTGCCTCGTTCGAGAGCAATTCCCTTTTCAATATTCAGCAAAAGACCTTGGGCGGTGTTCACCTCGATTATGTGGTGAGCAAAGACCTCGCATTTGGTGCCACAGTTCTTAATCTGAGCGAACGACCGCTTACCCAGAAAGTGAATATGGGCGATGAGCCGATCAATAACACCATTTGGGGTATCAATGGAAATTACCGAACTGAGTCACGGTTCCTTACAAAAATGGTTGATAAGATTCCGTTGATCAATACGAAGGAGGTTTCCACTATTTCTGTTGCTGGAGAATTTGCCCATTTGATACCAGGCAATGCAAAGGCTATCACCAAAGGCGGGGTTTCTTACATCGATGACTTTGAGGGAAGTGTAAACTTCATTGACCTGAAAAGCAGGCAGACATGGGTGTTGGCCAGTACACCTCAAGGACAATCCGACCTTTTTCCTGAAGGATCATTGAGTGATGATATTGGGTATGGAATGAACCGAGCACGGTTTTCATGGTATATTGTAGATCCCCTTTTTCATCGTACCAACAACCTCACGCCTAGCCATATGACGGATCAAGACCGTTCGTATCAATACACGCGGCAGGTGGTTGAGCAAGAAATTTTCCCAAACAAGCAATCTTCCATTGCCAACCAGCAGACTACGCTGCCAATGTTCGATATTGCCTATTTCCCTAAAGAAAAAGGGCCATATAATTACGATGCGGATGGTAAAACACCATCAGGTCAGCAGGTGGCAGCCGGGTTGGACACGGATGGTTCACTGAAAGAACCGGAAACCCGTTGGGGCGGTATCATGCGGCCTATTCAGACCAGCAACTTTGAAACCAATAATATTGAGTTCATCCAATGTTGGATCATGGATCCATATTACTATGATGACCTTACGAATTCCCATACCGGTGGCGACCTTTACTTCAACCTCGGAAACATATCGGAGGATATTCTTCGAGATGGAAGAAAATCGTTTGAGAACGGACTTCCTACACCAAACAACGATAACCCGATAGATTCTACGAGCTGGGGGATTGTTCCAGATGTACAGAACATCATCAACGTATTTGATAACGACCCTGCTGCGCGACCTTTTCAGGATGTTGGTCTGGATGGGATGAACGATAGTGCAGAGGTAAGCTTCCACACGGCCTCTGGCATTACGCCTCCCAATTCCAATTATGTGAATAAACTGAATGATCAGCTCGCGCTTGGCACCATCACACAGGCCGCCTATGATAAACTGATTTCAGACGTCTCATCAGACAACTTCCAATACTACAGAAGCGATGAATGGGACGCCAAACAGGCTTCAGTGCTCGAGCGTTATAAGTACTTCAATGGTCTTGAGAACAATTCACCAACCGCAACCCAATCTGGAACCTCGTTTCAGGCTTCTTCATCTACTTTGCCAGACGTAGAAGACATCAACCGAGATAACACGGTTAGTCAAACGGAGAACTACTTTCAATATAAGGTGAGTTTGCGAAAGGAAGATCTCGTTGTAGGAAAAAACTTCATTACCAATGCAGTGATGGGTAGAGGAACCTTGGCCAACGGCCAACAGATAGATGTTATGTGGTACCAGTTCAAGATTCCTGTTAGGACGCCAAATAAAGTGGTCGGTAATATTCAGGATTTCCGTTCCATTCGTTTTATGCGAATGTTCATGACGGGCTTTGAGGATTCGGTGGTAGCCCGTTTTGCGCGGTTGGAGTTGGTACGAGGCGAATGGAGAAGATACCTTTTCTCGTTAGAGGAACCGGGCGAATATATCCCAGGCGACCCTTCGGATGATTCGCCTTTCGATATATCGGTAGTGAATATCGAACAGAATAGTGAGAAAGACCCTGTCAATTACATCTTGCCTCCAGGAATCGACCGCCAGCAAACGCCTTCAAGTAACACTACGCTTCGTCAGTTGAATGAGCAAGCACTTTCCTTGACTGTTTGCGACCTTGCAGATGGCGATGCGCGCGCTGCTTTCAAGAACACACAGTTTGATGTGCTTTCGTATAAGAAGCTGAAAATGTTCATCCATGCCGAAGCCGTGGGCGATCACATCCTCAATGATGATGACGTGACCGTTTTCCTTCGACTTGGAACCGATTTCGACAATAACTATTACGAATACGAGGTTCCTTTAAAGGTAACGCAACCTGGTTATTATGATGGAAACTCCGTAGACGACCGCTACGATGTTTGGCCGATCTTGAACAATATTGACCTAGAATTCGCGGAGCTGACCAATGCCAAGACAAAAAGAAATGTTGACCTGATAACCGACCCAACGGTGTCTCTTACAAAACGCTACGTGGTAGATCATGGACCAACCAACAAGATCGTCATCAAGGGAAATCCGAATCTCGGGAACATCAAGTCGATTTTGATCGGTATCAGAAATCCTAAAAAGGATGGTGTCCATACTGGCGATGACGGTTTATCGAAGTGTGTGGAGGTTTGGGTGAACGAATTACGTCTTACCGATTTTGATAACAGAGGAGGATGGGCAACTACCGGCCAAGTGAGCATGAAATTGGCCGATTTTGCTGTGGTTAATGGAGCGGCCGATTACAAGAAATTCGGTTTTGGTGCCTTCGATAGTAAACCGACTGAACGTTTGCGCGAAAGTGTGGCCAACTACGATCTTTCTGCACAGATCCAGCTAGGTAAATTCTTCCCAAGCAAACTGGGGATTAACCTGCCAATGTATCTCGGATATGGCGAAACCTTCGGAACGCCTCAGTACAATCCGCTAAATCCAGACATCAGCATGGCGGCTACTTTGGCGAACCTGAATGAGACTTCCACCAATCCGGATTCATCGCGTAAGGCGCTGCTTCAAGCTACGCAGCGCTACCAAAAGCGGAGAAGCATGAACTTTACGGACGTCCGAATTGGAATCAAGGGTAAGAAACCAATGCCTTGGGATCCAACCAACTTCGGGTTCAACTATTCCTACAATCAGGACTACATGCGCGATATCAATACCAAGTATCGCGAAACACGGACCTACAAAGGTGGCATGAATTACAACTATAGTCCGAGTGCTAAGAACGTTCGACCGTTTACGAAGCTTAAACTCGTAAATGCCATGGTTGATGCTACCAAGGAGCGGCAAGAAACCAAGACAAAAGAACAAAAGGCAGTTGTTGACAGTCTGAAGCGCGCCAATGTGAAGGGAGAGGAAATGGCCGAAGCGGAAGACCTCTTGGAGAAGTACAACAAGCGAAAAGAGAATTATAAGAAGTGGTCGAGGGAAATGCTTCGTTCTGGTTGGTGGCAGCCCATCAAGGATTTCAACTTTAATTACTTGCCAAATCGGTTAGGTTTCCAAACGGATATGGACAGAAGGTACACCGAACAACAGCTACGTAACACCACCGATTATCAGGACCTGAGGATTGATTCCACGTTCCAGAAGTCATTCTTATGGAATCGTTCGTACCATTTCAAGTACGACCTTACGAAGGCGATCAAGATTCAGTTTGATGCTTTCAACTTTGGTAGGGTTGATGAGCCACAAGGGCCAGTTGATAGGAAGTTCGATAACTGGGAACACATGCGCGATTCTATTTGGTCGAACGTGTTGAACGGAGGTAGAACCACGCAGTACAACCATGCAACCACTGTAAACTGGACACTGCCGATCAACAAGTTCCCTATATTCAATTGGGTAACTTCTAATGCATCCTACACAGGTAATTATACATGGAACGCGGCCCCATTGACATGGAATGATACACTGCAGAAG
The DNA here is from genome assembly GCA_021739695.1 of Flavobacteriales bacterium. NCBI lineage: Bacteria > Pseudomonadati > Bacteroidota > Flavobacteriia > Flavobacteriales > Flavobacteriales bacterium. The sequence goes on from JAIPBM010000014.1 coordinate 89,970, forward strand.
TTTGCGCAATCGTCTTTTGGAAATACGGTGCAGAACTCACAGAATTGGCAGATAAACGTGAACGCCAACCTGACACAACTCTACAATAAGGTGCCGTTCCTGAAGAAGATCAACCAAAATCAGCGTAAGTCAAGCAGCGTAAGGAACAACAAGAACAAGGAGAAGTCGAAGCCGGATGTCAAGACCGAACCGGGAGATACGAGCGAAACCGAAAAGCCGAAAGTTAACGTTGGAAAAATACTGGCCGAAGGCTTGGGTTCCTTGGTGATGATGGTGAAGTCTGTAAATCTTACCTATTCCGAGAATAACGGAACATTGCTTCCGGGTTATAACCCTCAAACGGATTATCTCGGACTTGATCAGGGCATGTCAAATATGGGCGGATTCGTGCCATTCATCTTTGGTTGGCAAAGCAATGTGTTGGATGATGTATCTACAGGTTACGACATCCGAAGAGAAGCAGTGAAAGGTGGTTGGATATCGCAGGATACCTTGCAAAGTAGTCCGTTGGTGCAGACGCAATCGAGTTCACTCAACCTGAGAGCCACGGTAGAGCCATTCAAAGGATTCAAGATTGATTTGACCGCTACCCGAACGTATACCGAAAGTGTCACGGAATATTTCCGTTGGGATGAGGCGCTGCAACAGGCCATTACCAATAATCCGGTTACATCGGGTAACTTCAGTATGTCTTACATCACGGTAAATACCACTTTTAGTAAGCCAAGGGCTGACGATTCATCTCCTGTTTTCGATCAGTTCAAGGATAATCGCATCGTCATATCCAAGCGATTGGCCGATGAGTATCCTGGCTACTTGTTGAGCGATGATCAGGGATTTGCACAAGGGTATGGAAGAACGCAGCAGGACGTGTTGATACCTGCTTTCCTTGCAGCTTATGGCGTTTACACACCCGAAAAGATAGAGCAGAGTCCCTTCCCGAAAATTCCACTACCAAACTGGAGGATTAATTACGATGGTTTGGGCAAGATCCCGTTCATTAAGAATTTTGCGCGGAACGTGACCCTTGGGCATGCTTATCGCTCCACCTATAGCGTAAGCAGCTTTACTACCAACTTAGGGTTCTCTCCGTTGGTGGAAGGCGAGAGTTTGCCGAATTCGCGCGATAGTTCCGGCAACTTCATTCCGCAGCTTCAGATCGGAAACATCACCATCAGCGAGCAATTCAGTCCTTTGGTCAGCCTCGATTTCAACTTCAAGAATTCGATGACTGCCAAGTTTGAAGTGAAAACCAGTCGAAATCTTTCGTTCAATTTCTCGAACGATCAGCTTACAGAGGTAACCAGCGAAGAGTACATCGTTGGGGCCGGATATACCTTCAAAAACGTTCCTTTCCCGATCAAATTCGGAAAGAGCCAGAAGCGGATCAAGTCGGATATGAATCTGCGGATCGATTTCTCGCTTCGCGATAACCGAACGATGATCCGTAAGATGGAAGAAGGGATCAATCAGGCAACGTCTGGACAAAAACTCATCAGTATAAAGGTCAATGCCGATTACGTCATCAACCAGCGCTTTAACATCCGATTGTTCTACGATGCGGCCATCAACACGCCCGTTGTTTCTTCATCGTTCCCAACGCAAAATCATGCCGCTGGTTTGAGCTTAAGATTTACATTGGCTGAATGATAGCTGCATTGCCGAAAAACATATTTTTGGCCGACATTAATTAAACGCCTTATAAAATGAATATCCCACAGAATCTCCGTTACACAAAAGAACACGAATGGGTCAGCCTTGATGGCGATGTGGCCACGGTTGGCATCACCGATTTTGCACAAGGTGAGTTGGGCGATATTGTGTACGTAGAGATTGAAACGGAGACAGAAACACTGGCTGCGGACGAAGTTTTCGGAACGGTAGAAGCAGTGAAAACGGTATCAGACCTTTTCATGCCTGTTTCTGGAGAAGTGATAGAAGTGAACAGCGGATTGGATGCTGATCCGGAATCAGTGAACCGCGATCCGTATGGTGCCGGATGGATGATCAAGATTCAACTATCTGACGTGGCACAATATGATGCACTTCTTTCTGCTGATGATTACGCAGCGCTGATAGGAGCCTGATCAGACTCATGTCGCAGACCTTTAGAATAGTATTGGCTGTCCTGTGGACGGCCTTTATTATTTATGGGCTTACCGCAGCGCCAAGCGAACATCCTAGGTTCCCTTGGTTGGCGTTGGAAGGGATGGACAAATTGATCCATGTGCTGCTTTTTGCTGTTGAGGCTAGCCTAGTTGCACTTGCGTTAAGCAATGAGAATGCGAACAGAACGGTGATTCTTGCCTTGCTCTGGTGTTCTATTTTAGGCGGCAGTTTAGAATTACTTCAACATTATTTCGTTGAAGGACGTTCAGGTGATGTGTTCGATCTGCTTGCTGACATGATCGGAAGCGTGCTTGCCATCGGAATAAAAAGCATTTTTGAAAAAAGATAATGCCCTTTGTGGAATAGAATAAAAACCTGCATCTAAACCTTTGAAAAGCAATTGTTGAGTTTGCCTCAATAATTTTAAATTTACCGACCCATAAAATAACTTGGTATGGAGATTAAAAAGAATCCTGAAGTTGACCTGGAGAAAATGCGCTCGCTGTTTCTCGCTGCAGGTTATGTTGTAGCATTGGCCGTTGTGCTTACTGCTTTTGAGTGGAAGACCTTTGATGCGTCTGCCGCTGACCTAGGCCAATTGGTTGTCGATGATGTCGAAGAAGAGATCATTCCGATAACGGAAATGGACAATTTGCCACCACCCCCACCACCGCCACCGCCACCAGCTCCAGAAATCGAGATTGTGGAAGATGACGTTGAGATTGAAGACGAGGTCGAGATCATGGATGTGGAGGCCGATCAGGAAACCGTTATTGAAGAAGTGGAGCCTGTAGAGGAAGAATCGAACGAGCCAGATTTCTTTACCATCGTGGAAGACATGCCTTCTTTCCCAGGCGGTGATGCTGCTTTGCTCAAATTTATTGCCGAGCACGTAGAGTATCCACCGATTGCGAAAGAGAACGGTATTACGGGTGTGGTTTACGTAAGCTACATTGTAGACAAAGATGGTTCTGTTAAGGATGTGAAAGTTGTGCGTGGTGCCGACCCATTCTTAGACAAGGAAGCCGTACGTGTTGTAAAGACACTGAAAGGCTACAAGCCAGGAAAGCAACGTGGTAAGCCAGTTCCGGTTCAGTTCACCATTCCTATTCGGTTCGTGCTGAACTAATAGTAGAAATACATTGAGTATGAATCCCGATCGGCAATTGCTGATCGGGATTTTTTTTGTGCAATAACTAGAATGTCATCGCGTTGAACCAAAAAAGCAACGCGCATGGTGTAACCGTACTTAACCTTTTAATCCTGTTAAAATGAAAAGTTCGAATTCACCATTGGAAAAGAAGCGGCCATTGCTATTTGCGGCCGGTCTCATGTTTGCCGTTTCAATCACCCTTGTCTCGTTTGAGTGGCGCACGCCTTATAAAGTGCCTTACATCCCCGAGGACATCGGTGGAACAGGCGAACTTCCCTACGAGCTCCCTGATATTACCACTCGAGATGATGAAGACGAGATCAAGAAGCCCGAACCACCAAAATTGGAGGTGAAGACCGATCAGATAGAGATCGTAGAGAAGGATATTGTCGATAATGACGAACCGGATGAGCCCTTCATTCCTGAAGTGATGGATGATCTACCAAAAGGAGATGGTGATGCACCAGAACCTGATGCGGACGAGCCTGATTTCTTCACCATTGTAGAAGATATGCCCAGTTATCCGGGTGGCGACCCAGCGCTTTTAAAGTATATAGGCGAACATGTGGTTTACCCAGCCTTAGCCATCGAAAACAACATTACGGGAGCCGTTTGGGTGAGCTACATTGTAGGAAAGAACGGTAAAGTAAGAGATGTGGAGCTCGTTCGCGGGGTACATCCCTCGTTAGACAAAGAAGCCCTGCGCGTAGTGAAATCCATTGATGGATACACGGCCGGTATGCAACGCGGAAAGGCCGTTCCGGTCAAGTTTACTATTCCTATCCGATTCGAATTGAAGTAAGCTATTTCCATCGCGGAAAGAAGGATCCCGAGCTCTACCAGAGAGCTCGGGATTTTTTTATGCAATAATCCAAGAGAGGCACACGTTGGGGTATAAACGCAGCGCGCAGATGGTAAAACCTTACCTAATCCTTTAATCCCACCAAAAATGAAAAGCTCAAAAGCACCTTTGGAGAAGAAAAGGCCGTTGCTGCTCGCTGCCGGTCTCATGTTTGCCCTGTCAGTAACCCTCGTTTCCTTCGAATGGAGAACACCGTATGTCTTGCCTATAATCGATACTGGTATATCTAGCGGAGATGACGAAACGGTCTGGATTCCGATAACGCTGCAAGAACCTACGGCCAAGGTTGAGAAGCCTGCCTTGCCAAAGGCCGATCCCATTCCGCAGCCCGTAGAGATTACTGAAAAACCCGTAACCGAAGAAGGGAAAGAAGAGCCAAAGCTTACGAATGAAATGATTGTTGAGAATCCAAACATTGGAATTCGGACACCAGATAAAGAGGTCGTGGAACCAGTGGTGGTTGAATGGGCACCCGTGATGCCTGAGTATTGCACAGGCGAAGAGGATATGATGAAGTTCCTTGGCGAAAACCTGACCTATCCACGTATTCCGTTGGACAATGGGGTATCTGGGGTGGTGATTGTGGAGTTTGTGGTAGACAAGAACGGGAATGCACGCGATGCCAAGGTTGTCCGTTCTGTAGACCCATGGTTGGATGCCGAAGCTTTGCGTGTTGCGAAGATGCTCGAGTGCTTTCATCCAGGAATGCAAGGCGGCCAGAAGCTGAATGTGTACCTGCGCCTGCCCATCCGCTTCTCCCTTGCGCCATAGGTGGTTGCCTAACCGCGTTATGTAATACTTTTGTCCCAAGCCATTCACCTTGCGCTTGGGACTTTTTTTAGCATTTGTCATATTGATCCTTTCTGCTGTTCCTAGCCTTGGCCAAGAGCAGTACAACCTACCGTTCAATCAAGAGCAGTACACGGAATTTGAGGGCTTTGTGAATGAAAAGGGTTCGGAATTCCATTCGGGGCTACGGCCTTTTCGCGTTAAGCAGATGAATCAATCCTGTCCGTACGACTCCATTCAATGGCAGAACTTCCACAAGGGCAAATTTTCGAGGACCTTTGTAGGTAAGAAGCTCTTTCGGGTGAGTATGCTGAGGGTCGATTCGGCCAAGTATCAACTTTATGTCGATCCGGTGTTCAATCTCGAATTAGGGATGGATGCCGTAAGCAAGGAGCGACTGACCGTGAATACCAAGGGACTGAACTTCAGAGGAAGTATCGGCAGATCGCTCTCATTCAGCACCACTTTTTGGGAAAATCAGGCCACGTATCTGCCTTATCTCAACACATGGATAGATAAGAATCAGGTGGTGCCCGGGGAGGGGCGCATCAAGGATTTTCAGTTTGACAATGCCTTGTATCGCTTTCTGGGTGTGAAGGTAAAGGGCTTCGACTTTTCGATGGCTTCGGGCCATGTGTCGTATTCGCCCGTAAAGGCCGTGAACTTTCAGTTGGGCAACGACCGCTTTTTCATTGGTGAGGGCTATCGTTCGATGTTGCTGTCTGATGCGGCCTACAACTATCCCTATTTTAAAGTGAGTACCAACGTTTGGAAGATCCAGTACGATTTCATTTTCACGCAGCTGCAGGATACGCGGCTCTTCTCCACCTTCGAGTCGGGGTTTAAGAAGAAGTGGGCTTCATTCCATTACCTGAGTGTGAATGTGGGCAAGCGCCTGCAAGTAGGTCTGTTTGAAGGAGTCGTTTTTAAGAGCGATAGTGTGGGCAATGGCGGTTTCAATTGGAATTATTTCAATCCCATTACGCTGTTCCGATCGGTGCAGTATGCCTACGACCATTCGGGGAATAACGCCTTGGCAGGTTTGAACGTGAAGTTCATTCCTTTTAAGCAGGCCGCCTTTTATGGGCAATTGGCCATGGACGACCTGGACTTCACTAAACTGGGAAAGAAGGGCTACATGGGGCAGAAGTTGGGTTGGCAGCTTGGCTTTAAGATCTACAATGCCTTTGGGGTGCGCAATCTGTTCGGTAGGTTGGAGTACAACGCAGCCCGGCCATACACCTACGCCACCAATTCATCCCTTACCAGCTACACGCACTACAATCAGCCCTTGGCGCATCCCTTGGGCGCCAATTTCCACGAGTTTGTGGGCGAATTGGGCTACCGCTGGCACGATATGCGTTTCAGTTATCGCGTAAGTGTGGCCTCTGTGGGGCGCGATTCGGTGGGCAGGAACTACGGGAACGATGTGTTCCTGTCGGATGTGCAAGCAGTGAACGGAGCGGGCTCCTACGGCAACTCCATCGGGCAGGGCGTGAAGACCACGCTCATCTATCAGAAGGTGGAATTGGCCTATGTGATGAATCGGGCTTCGAACTTGCAGATCTTGATCGGCTTGAACCATCGTCTGTCCAAGAACGATTACAGCAAGGAGCAGAACGCCTATGTGTATTTTGGCATACGAACCATGATAAGAAACATCTATCATGATTTTTAGACAGCTGACGGTCATAACGTTTGTGGCGCTGCTGCCATTGCTGGGTTTTGCGCAGCGATTGGTGGTTCCGCATTCTTATTTGCTGGAGACCTACCTGCAAGAAGATGCAATGGGAAGCGGGTCGCCTTATTTCCACGGCAACATTCAGCCTTGGGTGCTGGGGCAGGAGCTGGAAGATGCGCGTGAGGCCAAGTTGCAAAGCTTCGAGCATCGCGATAGCTCTTCGTTGCATCGCTTCTCGCAAGGTCATTTCTTCGATTACAGTAAAAAGTGGTTCGGGCTGCAGCTAGACCCGATCTACCACAGTGTGGCGCGCTACGGAACAGCCTCTGGGTTTACCAGCGAACTGATCGGTGGCCTGCGCGGTAATGTTTATCTCGGCAAGAACTTCTTGGGGCACTTTTCCTTGCGTGGTGGGGCTTTCCGCCCAGTGGCGCACATGGCGGCTTACATGGCTGTGAATAATGTCGACCCCGGACAGGGAAGCTTTAAGAATACGGGCTACTTCAACACCTTCTTCGACCCAAGTGGTTACCTCTCGTATTCGCCTTCCAAGCATTTTAATGTGCAGGCCGGGTACGATAAGCTCTTCATCGGCAATGGGTATCGCTCTCTGTTCCTATCGGATAATGCCAATCAGGCGGCTTTTCTCAAATTGGACACGCGGGTGTGGCGCCTACGCTACGTTAACATCTTTGTGAACTACAAGGATGTGCGGCCTGGGGCGTATCGCAACAAGTTGGGCACCTTCCATTACCTCTCGCTCAACATTGCCAAGCGTTTCACCATCGGATTGTACGAAAGCATTATTTGGCAGGGAGCCGATTCTACAGGAAAGCGGGGCTTCGAGCTCAATTACATCAACCCCATCATCTTTTACCGTCCGGTTGAGTTCTCCTTGAATTCGCCCGATAACGTGATGCTCGGTTTCGACTTCCGTTACCGCATTGGCAAGAACAACCATCTCTACGGACAGCTTATTTTGGATGAGTTCCTATCGAATGAGGTGTTCAAGAACATCACCGCGCGCAACGACAGCAACGTGCAGAAAGGATTTTGGGGAAATAAGCAGGGCTTTCAGGTGGGTATCAAAGGTTGGAACCCCTTCAAGCTCAAGAACCTCTTTTATCAGTTTGAGTTCAATTGGGTGCGGCCTTTCACCTACACGCACGTAACGGTAGAACAGAACTTCGGGCATTACAATCAGCCTTTGGCGCATCCGCGAGGGGCCAATTTCTACGAATCGGTGAACGTTTTGCGCTACCGCAGAAACAATTGGTTGCTAGAGGCCAAGTTCATTTATTCGAACTACGGACTCGACACGAACAGCGTCAGCTTTGGGGGTAACATTTACCGCTCGTACCTACAACGGAGTGGCGAATACGGTCATAAGATGGCCGATGGCCTGAACACCAATCTCTACCTGTGGCAGGTGCGTGCCGAATATGTGCTGAATGCCACTTGGGACCTTCGCCTCATTGGCGGATTTACCAGCCGTGTGGAGCAATCGGCCATCCATCGCAACGAAGAGCTTTACGTCTTCTTCGGTATCTCGTCCGATATCAGGCGGCCCTTCGATGATTTTTGACGCTGCTTCTTGGGCTAAGGAATCACGATCAGGTTCAGTTTAAAATCGTAAGTGTAGGTTTTGCCTGCGCCAAGTTCCACTGCCACAGATTCTGGGTAATACTCCGTTGCAGAAGCTTCCAATGTTCCGATGAAGATGCCGTTATCTGGAATGTCTGTGAGCTCGAGCTTGAAGTTTCCGTCCGCATTGGTAGTGGTGGTGATGAAAGCAGCGGTACCGGATGATTTGGCTGAAACCGTGGCATTCTCGATAGGAGCCAAGGTGTTCAGGTCAGAAACGTTGCCAGAGATGTAGATGGAGTTGGGTTTTGGAGTTATTGGTTTACCCGAAGAGCCTTTGCGATTAATGATGATGCGTGCCTGTTTGTAGGCGTTATATAATTCCGGGTTCGTTGATCTGAAGGGAATCATAAGCGGGTCTAGCTGTTGTGTTAACAGCTCTTGCGTCTGCGAGATGAGGTCTTTTAGCGTCTCGGTATGAAGGTGGCGTGCATTCACTGCTTCTCGAGGACTTTCGAGTACGGCCACGTAGACATTCAAGGCATCTTGCCATGAGGTAACGATCGTAGGGTCTATCCCGTAATCTGCCATGGCAACAAGGTTGGCACTGACGAGGCCAATACGGTATTCGCAGAAGCCCTGCATGATATCGTCCTTTATCTTTTGAATTTCGCTGATGGGGTAGTCGAACTCGGCAGCCAAGGTATTGTTGCCTATGGCAATGGCCCATGCCTTGCACGGTTGCAATACGGAGTTGGTCATGTTATCGAGGGTATCGCGGAGGGCGGTCTTATCCTGCGCGACACCTGAGGTGTTGGTTGACTGAGAGCCGATCTGTTTATTGATGGCAACGATGTTTGACTGGAGCTGCCCAAAGGCGGTTGTGCGAGCAGGAACCGCATCGATGTCTGGCTGATTGGCCAAATAGAAGTTGTTGACGATGATATACATGTCGAGGCGATTGGATTGTGAATCTGTCATGATTTCTAATTTTTATGCCCAATGGGCGGTTATGTCTTTAAAAACTTTGGTATTGCAGCGAAAATTTTGGGCGCAGTGATTTTTCCTTTTTGTGCTGACGATGAAGCATATGTTTCGGAACATGAAGGGTAGGTGGCGAGGCTTGAAGCCGTTATGGCTTGACTGAAGGCATAGCTGGCGAGGCTTGAAGACGTGATGGCGAAACGAACATGCGTGATGGCGGAACGCAAAGCCGTGGTTTCGGAGCTGGAAGGCCAGATGGCGGGAACGGAAGGCGCGATGGCTTAACTTTTTTTAGCGTTGGCGATGCACTAGCTGTCAATTTCTGACGTTTTAAAGGGTGTTAAAATGGTGAAACATGCTTGTTCTGAACTTAAAACGCCAACTTGTGATGCGCGGCATTAAGCATGGAGTGTCTTACTTGCAGCATCATGGATATACGGAGGCAGAGGCCCGTAAACTGATCAATGGGAATTTGAAATTGATACGGCTGACCCTGCTTGCACGGTTGTGCGAGACCTTTAAATGTTCTCCGAACGAATTGTTTGATTGGGAGGGCGACCCGACCCATGTATTGTCAGAGATCAGCAAATCGGAAGCACCGAATATTCTGAAGCTGCTGGAGGGTAAGAGCCCACAGGAGCTGGAGGAGATCTTGAGGAAGTTGAAGGAGATAGGTTAGGGTGCTTGGGTCGGGGTTTTTTCACGCAGAGGCGCGGAGAGAGTGACAGGGTAGTTGGTGATTGTGCTGGATGAAGAGGTTTGAAGCACGAAATTCTAAAAGAGGAAATACGAAAAGGGGATGAAGTAATGAAGGGATTCTTATCGTGCTTTTCTCTTGATAGAAAAGCACCAAAAGATCAAGGCTTGGAATTCTCATCGACCCTCCCCGCTCTCCGACCTGAACGGGACAAGCCGCTTCGCTTTTGCGCCCCGT